>WRBU01000102.1 GCA_009784355.1 Defluviitaleaceae bacterium | reverse complement strand
TTGTGTTATGTTAAGTTTGGTTGCATCAATGCCCATTGGGGTTGAAGAAACCCTGTTAGAGCTTGATTTATCGGGCTTGGAATTTGGTAATGGTGTGATGTCCGAGCAGACAAGCATTGGCGATATGGCATTAGCTGTTTTGCGGGGCGAAATAGATATGTCGCTTTCAATGGCTTTTTCTTGGCTTTTGTCGGCATTATTTGCAGAGGTAGGCACATTATTTTACATATTGCGTCATATGCTTATTATTGCCATTTTGTCGGCTTTTTTCAAGGCAATGACCGACCGTTTTAAAAATAGCGGCATATCAAAGTTGGGGTTTTACATTTGTTATGTGGTAATAATTGGGCTGCTGTTTCGCACCTTCGCAATGGCTTTGGGTATAATGGCAGACATGGTGGGTAATATCGTGTTTTTGCTAACAGGTTCGACCCCCGTAATAATCGGGCTTGTGGCAAGCGGAGGTCATGTTGCCTCTGCAACAGCCTTTGCACCAATACTCATTTTTGCATCGTCGTTTCTTACGGTATTTTTGGATGTGGTTATGGTTCCTGTGCTAATTTTTGCAGCCGCAATCACGCTGGTGAACTATCTTTCCGAAAAAGAAACTTTGGACAATCTTTCAGAGCTGATGCATAAGGGTATTAGTTTTGCATTAAAGTCTGTTGCGCTGGTTTTTGTTGCTATATTAGGCTTTCAACGCATTGCAACCCCAATTTTAAATAATATTGCCATTCGTGGCACCCGCTCTGCCGTTGGGGCTGTGCCAGCGGTTGGCGGTGTGCTTACTGGGGCAATAGATACGGCAATAATATACTCGCAGGCGGTGCGTGGTGCAGTTTCGTCCGCATTACTACTAGCGGCGGCCGCAATAAGCCTTGTGCCAATCTTGCAAATATTAGCTTTTGTGGTGGTTTACAAAGTTACGGCAATATTAATTTCACCTATATGTGATGAACGTATCGTGGAAGCGATTGATGCCGTGGGCAATTACACCTCTTTGGCTCTTGGGGTTTGTGTGCTGGCAGGATTTTTGTTCACATTTATTGTATTAGCAACATTGTCTTTATGATGGCGGAGGTTTACAAATGAGTGCAATATCTGAATACATCCGTAATTTGGCAGTTTTTCTCATATTCGCCAGCTTTGTTAATATCATCAACCCTGGCAAAAAATTCGAGCAATATATTAATCTTGTTCTGGGTATTATTTTGATATTTGTGCTAATCGCCCCACTCTCGGGGATTATTAATGCCCTTGCAGGCTCAAGCGGCGACATTTTTGCTGATATTTCTTTGGCATACGACCGTGCGGCACTTGCCCGCCAAATTGAGCAAGCAGACCAAGCAGGACAGCAGCAAATTTTAAATTTATATCGTGACGGGCTAACAGACCAAGCAAGGCGGCTGGTGGAAAATCACGGAGAATTTTATTTAGAAACTGCAAATTTCACAATAAATAGCAGTCAAGAGAATTTTGGTGAAATTTTACAAATTCATTTGATATTGCGAGAAACCGACTCGTCGCAGCCCTTTATACGCATTGACCCCGTGCGAATAGAGCCTGTAATAGGAAGCCGAGGTGAACCGCCAGCTGAAAGCTCCAGTCCAGAAAATCCACATATAATATCGTTAAAAAATTTGCTGGCGGGCTTCTATAACTTGCCCACAGACAATATAATATTAGAGGTTAGACCTTAATACTAGCTCGCATCAAAGTACAAAGGAGGTTGCATTGTGCAATTTTTTAAAAACTTGCTGGACAAGAAGGGAAATCGAGGGGGCGGTGATGACAGCAAAAAAGGTAAAAAGGCGCAGAGCCTTCTCATTATGCTTTTGTTGGGGGTTTTGCTTTTGCTTGCGAGCAATTATTTTGCAAACCGAGATGAAGGCAATGACACGGTAGCCGATATTCCATATATAGAACGACATAATATCGCCCTTACAAACGCATCATCACTAACTGCAGAAGGCTTGGCACAGCAAATGGAGGAAATTTTATCTCAAATTGCAGGTGCTGGCGAAGTGCGTGTTATGCTCACTTTCGGCTCATCATCAAGCATATATGCCCAAAACATACAGACATCCCTTTCGGCGACAGTAGAAGAGGACGGCGAAGGCGGCACAAGAAATATTGATACAGAAGCCTCTACCCATACATATGTTATGATGCGCCAGCCAGACGGCAGCGAACGCCCCTTGCGTATTCAGGAAATTTTGCCGCAGGTAGAAGGTGTTATTGTGGTGGCGGCTGGTGCTGGTGATATTGCGGTGCGTGATGCTTTGGTACGGGCAACTCACACATTGCTTGGCATAGGCTCGCATCGTGTTCAAGTTTTTCAAATGGCAACAGAGTAAGCGCGGATTTACTCCAATCCAATTTCGCCGACCAGAGAACCGACAGAGGTTTAGCGGTGATTTTGCGCTAAACCTCGATAGGTTCGAGGGAGAACGAAATTGTGACTGGGAGTTAATCTGCGATTGCTAAATTAATGAAAATATAGGAGGCAAAAAAATGTTAAAAAGATTTTTTCAAAAAGGCCCTAATGGACGCAGAAGGTTAAATATCAAGCGCAACCACATCATCATCTCAGCATTGGTATTAATGATAGCAGTTACGGGATACCTAAACATCCGTGATAACCGTGCATACGATGACGGCGGACTGGCATTGACCAGCTCTGGCGAAATTATGGCACTTATTATGGACGACATGATGGTGCAGGATGTTGCTTTGGTAAACACCACGCTTGATGAAGCGGGCAATCTTTCCACGGTACACAACCCAGCCATCACCACAGCCGCAGAGGCTGGGCAGGCTGTTTTTGTAAACACATCAAGCGACTCGTCTTTCTTTATCCAAGCCAAGCTAAACCGTGAACAGGCAAGAAGCGGGCAAATGTCATCGCTAACAGAAATGGTAAACAACCAAAACATCACCCCAGAACAACGTGCAGAAAAAGCTTCACAGCTTGCAGACATTTTAAGCCGCATAGAGCGTGAAGCCGCCGCCGAAGCCCTTATAGAAGCCAAAGGCTTTGCAGAAGTCTACGTACGCATTGGCGACAATGCAGTAGACATCGTGGTAGACCGCCCACAGCTAACTGACCAAGAAGTCGCACAAATTGTGGATGTAGCCGTACGCAAAACAGGCTTTGCCCTAGACCAAATTTTTATCAGCCCATTGCGCCAAAACTAAATATGCATAGCGGGTCGCCTGTTTGGCGGCCTGTTTTTTTATTGCACCCTTTGCCGCACTCAATATTTAATTGACATCTAGCATTACAGTTGTAAAACTAGAATATTTTACCGCATTTTTAATTACGTCTCAATACTTGTAACACAAAAATCATAATGAAATGTGCGGAAAGTTTTTTTGAAAAACTACTTGACATAACGTAGTACGTATGATATAGTAGTTGCAGCGTTATGCGTAGTTATTGGGGGGTGGTTTGAGCAATGCAAACACTATTAGCAGCGGCGTTTTTTAGTCAGTTTTAGGAGTTTTCTGACAGAGTGTACCTAGGAAGTACACGAGGAAGAAGCGAGTAAAAATTGCGGAGACCAACTTGGCTTGATGCGAAATATAAATAAAAACTAAACATGATTGGAGAAATGAAATGAAAAGGATTTTAGGAAGTTTTCTACTAGCAATTTCTGTGTTGGTTCTTGTTGCCTGTGGTGACAATGGTAGTGCTGAGCCAACGCAAACAGCAACTACACCATCACAAACTACACCGCCCTCGAACAATGTATCTGAGAGTGTTGATACTGGTAACACACAAGCAGAAAATGAAGCGGCAACCGATATAGCACAATCGGGCACGCCCACTTTAGGCGACACGTTTAGATACAGAGGTTTGGATGTAACCTTTCATTCAGAAATAGAGTTCATCCAAATGGCTAATGCAATAGCTTCGATACAAGACGCTGACGGCAATCAAGTTTATATAGATACTGTTATAAAAATACCGCTTACAGTTGTAAATGTATCTGAAAATCCAAATAATGAGTTTTGGGGGATGTTCGGATTTTGGGGGCCTCACAGCGAAGACTTTGAACGCTTAAACCTAAATGACAGGGGTATGATGATGCAATTATCATTTAATACCATTCGAAATTTCATTGATGCCGACCACGTAAATCGTGCAGGAGGCGTTGGCGTTCCAGAAGGAGAAGCAGTAACCCATAATGTATATATTCCCTTTGCTGGATATGGTTATTACAGAATCGGGTTCGGTATATCTCAAAGGACCACTGAGGTTAGCTTTATGCTTATACCAAATTAAACAAATCAACAGGCACAGCGAGGCACAATTCACCCCTGTACAGCATGACTAAAACCCCTTTTTCATGTTTTGGGGCAATAGAAAATAGGACGCATTTTTTGCCTGCGTCCTATTTTTTGATTTCACCTTACCCGTCTGCCCATTAGAATGTTTACTTTGCAGGATTTTGTTGCTATCCGTATTATTAATCATTGCATTTTGCACTACCAGCCAAAATTCCACATTAAGTCAAAAAGTAAATTTTCAAGATTAAACAGGCTGTCGTAAAGTCTTTGGTCCCATTGGTTAAGGTTGATAAAATCGACATTTGGTACAGGCACGCCCGGCTGACCGCTTATTGCAATGGTGAGTTGGTCGGAAATCCCGAAATCGTTTTGGTTAAAGGCAAGTCTAAACCCGCCTGCGCCTGTTGTGGTGAAATTGCCCGTGAAGCTCTGCGCCCAATTAACTCCCCACCAGTCGCGCTCGGTATAGCCAAGCTCAAAGTGTCCTGTTTGCGGGTTCCATTCAGAAAATAGCATAAATACTGCTTCGCCTTCATCTATGATGCTGATATTGTTTAAATAAGTACCTCCAAGTTGCTCCAATGTCCACACAATGCTGCCGCTGTATTCCCAAACGCCCCAGCTACTTTCTTCACGTGTATTCACTGTTAAAGTCCAAGTGTCTGTGGCGGATGCACCAAGGTCAAGCACAAAGGAGGTGGTCGTTGTCGTTATGTCGCCGTTCCACCAGTCTTCCCATTGGGTTGTTATGCTTGCTGTTGCACGTACAAGCCTATCTCTGTTGCCAATATATAACGACAAGCGCAAAAGCTCTTGGTTTGGGTTTATTTCACGCTGTAAATCTTCAACAGCCCAGCGCAAATCACGTACCATCATGTCAAAGGTTGACATGCCGCCCCACATTGC
>WRBU01000101.1 GCA_009784355.1 Defluviitaleaceae bacterium | reverse complement strand
TTAATAATATTGATAAAAATCCCGCCACTTCGCGTGAAATTATAGGCAAATTTTCCGCATATGCTTGCTTTTGTAAGTTTTGCAAAATTTCACCATTTGCGTATTTTCCATAGCTGTCTAAAAACTCAAAAACATGCGGTTTAACTAGCATTTCATTCCCCGTCCTAATACTAATTCTAGATTAAAACCTATTGTTTGAGGGGGCGACCCAAAACACCGAACAAGGTGTTTTGGGTTGGTTTTAGCCACCGAAAAAGAATAGGATTTTAATCAGGATTAGTATGACTAGCCAAAATTGCATCTAGCTCCGCCTGCGTTGTTGCAAAAACTAGGCCATCATTCCCTTGTGCAAAAAACAAATAATCTGTAACAGCAGGGTTTAAAGCCGATGTTAACGAGTTTAGTCCCGGATTGTTAATCGGACCTATTGGCAGACCAACACGGTTAAATGTGTTGTATGGTGAATTTATATTAAACTGAGCTGTCGTAAGTAAGTCTGCACGTGTATTTGCGGCATAAACCACCGTTGTAATCATTTCCAATGGCATGTTTGCAGCTAAACGGTTATAAATTACACTTGCAACAAATGGTCTGTCCGATGCCGACGTAGCTTCAACTTCAACAATCGATGCAATTATCACAATTTGCTCTAAGCTAGGCTGCCAACCAAGACGCACTCCAAGCTGTTCAAGTTGTACTTGCATTTGACCGTCAAAAACCTGTTCAAAACGGTCAAGCATACGCACAATTAAGTCTCTCGGAACGGGATTCGGCGGCAAATTATATGTGTCTGGAAACAAGAAGCCTTCAAGGCGTTGTGGTCTCTCAGGAACGCCTTGTAAGAACTCATTCAAAAAAATACCGTTTTCAAGTTCATATAAAAATTCGGCGGCTGTAAAATAACCAAGGGTCGCCGCTAAATTTGCAATTTGCCAATTAGGCATCCCTTCTCTAACAAGAATCCGCCCTTCTTCTTGACGTAAAAATCTCATATCTGTAAGTGCTTCCATGATTGCTTGGTCGCCCATATTCATATTTAGAGCAAAAGTGCCAGACAAAAAGTGGCTATGCGAGCCATTTAGGACAGCACCAAAATAAAATGACCATTCATTATTTATAAGTTCGTAGCCACGCAAAATACGAGCCACTTCAAGCGCAGAGGCTTCATTTGGAATTTCAACAAGAACTTCTTGGTCAGGGCGATAAGCATTATCGTCCCCACGTAAACCATATCCTGCATCAAACGCCCATGTTACGGTAAAATACGCCAACACAATAATGCCAACAACCAAGCCAATGTTAAAAAGTCCGCCAGCAAGGTAATTGCTGATGTTTATGATTTTACGCCACATTTTTTCACCTCTTTCAGTTGCGTAACCACGAATTAATTCCAAATCACAATTTTTTTGCCATATTCGTGCACTCGACCTGCAAGTCGAGCCACCCAAAGGGTGGGTTTCGTAAAACGAAACTGATGAACTATCGAGCTTTGGCTTAAAATCGAGCCAAAGCTCTGTTGCGTGTAGACGGGCAAAAAATCGGATTGAAGTAAATCCGTGCTTATTTACACCTCAACAATAACTGGCAATATCATTGGGCTACGCTTGGTTTTTTGCCAAACAAAACTGCGTAATTCATCTTTAATGTCATTTTTAATGCTCGTCCAATCGCTTTTTTTGCGGGTTTCTTGGCATCTGTTAAACACATTTGCAACAATTTCTTTTGCCTCACACATTAGGTCTTCGCTTTCACGCACATACACAAAGCCACGGGAAATAAGGTCTGGACCCGCAAGGATTTGACGGGTGGAGCTATCGTATGTTACAATGGCGACAATTAGTCCGTCTTGTGAAAGATGCTTTCTATCCCGCAACACAATATTACCAACATCACCAACACCGCTTCCATCCACAAACACATGCCCGCTTGGCACATTCCCGCTTTGTCTTGCGCCGTCAGTAGCAATTTCTAATACCTCACCTATTTGCATAACAAAGCAATTTTCTTTTTGCACACCCATCTCAATGGCAAGCTCTTTTGCCATTTTAAGATGTCGGTATTCTCCATGTACGGGCATAAAATATTTTGGTTTAATAAGGGCGTGCATGATTTTAAGCTCTTCACGTTTAGCATGACCGGAAACGTGAACATCCTCCTGCCCATCATACATTACATGAGCACCTTTTTTAAACAATTCGTCAATAACTCTTGATACAGAGCGTTCATTGCCCGGAATAGATGAAGCGGAAATAACCACAGCATCCCCTGGGCGAATCGCCACTTGGCGATGCTCGCCTGCTGCCATTCTAGAAAGAGCACTCATAGGCTCACCTTGACTACCTGTGGTTACTATTGTAATTTGTTTGTCTTCATATTTGCTTATTTGGCTCGGCTCAATTAATACTCGCGGCGGAATTGTGAGATAGCCCAGTTCTTGAGCAATTTTAACAGTATTAACCATGCTTCGCCCAACAACCGCTACTTTACGGTAATGTTTTACAGCACAGTTTATCACCTGCTGTATACGGTGAATATTTGACGAAAAAGTCGCCACCATAATACGGTTTTCTTGATATTTTTCAAAAATCCGCTCAAAAAACACGCCCACATAACGTTCGCTCATGGTAAATCCTGGGGCTTCCACATTCGTTGAATCCATCAATAAAAGGTCTACACCTTGTTTGCCAATCTCTGCAAAACGTTGTAAATCTATATGTTGACCGCTTACGGGAGTGTGGTCAATTTTAAAATCTCCTGTATGAATAATTGTTGAGCTTGGGGTTTTTATTGCCAGTGCGACAGAATCTGCTATTGAGTGAGTTACTGCAATAAATTCTACGTCAAAACACCCAATTTTCACACTTTCGCCGGGTTTTACACAGTTTGTTTTTACTTTGTCCAACTTATGTTCTTTAAACTTTATTTCAACAAGCCCCATAGTAAGGCGAGTTGCATAAATAGGGCAATCTACATCCCGCAGCATATACGGCAAGCTCCCAATATGGTCTTCGTGGCCATGCGTAAGCACAACGCCACGCACACGCTCTTTGTTTTGCACCAAATACGTAAAATCTGGAATTACAAGGTCTATACCAAGCATATCGTCTGCTGGAAAAGCTATGCCAGAATCCACAACCAAAATATCTTGTCCATATTCAAAAATTGTAATATTTTTGCCGATTTCGTTAAGCCCTCCAAGGGCAAACACTTTTAATTTATTTATTGTATTTACTTTTCTTGCCAAAAATTTCACCTCATTTAATTTATCGCTTTCGCTCTGATTTTGAACACACAAACAACGGCACAGGATGCTGTGCCAAAAGTGTGTTTATTTTTTACTTCATGTCAATATCGAAATCGTCCAAGCGTTGTTGTAACACGGGCTCAAGCATATTATATTCATCTTCGCTAATTTCTTCATAAATAAACTCTTCGTCGGTCGATTCCACTTGCTTAAATATAACGGCTTCTACTTCATCATTTTCAACTTCCACAGCATTAATCATTACTAAAAATGTTGTACCACCATGGTCAAATTCATCAATAATCATATATTCTACATCATTGCCGTCTTCATCTGTCATCACAATAGTTTCAATCTCTACTTCGTCGTCCATTTCTAATTCATTTAAATTGTTGTCATTCATGCCTTTTTCTCCTTTGTATGTGTTAGCTTGGTTAGATTGCATATCTAAATAACCCTGCAAAATAACCTGCGCTGCCATTTTATCAATGCCGCCTTGCCTTATTTTTTTTGAATTTATACCGATTTCATTATAGATTTGTATAGCACGGCTACTCGAAAGTCTTTCATCATACAAAATAATGTCTATGCCGTAAAGGGCTTTAAATAATTTGCTTTTAAAATCTTGCACTTTTTGGCAGTTTTCGCCCTCCGAGCCGTCCATATTTTTGGGATACCCCAAGATAACTCTTTTCACTTGGTTTTCATTAATAATTTTTTGAATTGCTTCTATGCTGCTTTTTAAGTCAACAGGATTTTTGCGATCTATCGTTGTTAAAGGTGCTGCCGTCCAGCCTAGTCCATCAGAAATTGCTACTCCTATACGTTTATCTCCGTAATCAAGCCCTAACATGCGCATTATTTTTTGTTCTCCATAAAAAACACGAGCATTTCCTCCAAAAGTTCGTCCCTTTCCAGTCTGCCAATCGCCGCACGGGCGTTGTTGTGCGCCGTGATATATGTTGGGTCACCAGATAAAATATAGCCTACAATTTGCACATATGGGTCATAGCCCTTTTCTATAAGGGCTTCACGAACATCTATTAACACTTCACGAGTGCGTTTTTGCGCATCTCTGTTGATGAAACTAATTTTTTGGGTCTCGCAAACATTTTTAGGGCGCATTTTTACCTCCGCATCATTGCAATCAAGCATAACACCACAACATTACGTTTTCTATTATACCACTTTTTTTGCTGTCTTGCAATACTTATTTTACATGTCCGTAAGCTACACCATTATGAACCTTGCTAATATGCGCCGCCACGATGGTATTAGGTAATTGCGGTGCTTTTGAAGTGCAGTGAACCGTAAGATAATTTCTAGTTTTACCCACACACACGCCTTCTGGACGATTTTCTTCTATTAATATATCCATGGTTTTCCCTAAAAATTTTTGAGCATAAGCCTGCTCTAACTCTTTGCCCAGCTCAATCAAACTTTTAGCCCGTGCAGTTTTTACTGCTTTTGTAATTTGTCCTTGCATTTTTGCAGCCGCCGTGCCTTTCTTTGGCGAATACGGAAAAACGTGTAATTTTGCCAGTTGGATTTCTTGCAAAAAAGCTATGGTTTGAGCGTGATGCTCCTCGATTTCTCCCGGAAAGCCCGCAATTATGTCGGTTGTGATAGAAATATCTGGCGAAGTTTGCCGCAACATTTCCACGGCTCTTGCAAAATCATCTGTGGTGTATTTTCGGTTCATAAACCGCAAAATTTCGTTGCTTCCTGATTGCAACGAAAGATGCAGGTGGTCGCAAAACTTGGGGGTTTGTGCCACAAATTCACAAAACTCATTTGTAATAATATTTGGTTCAACAGATGACAGCCTAACCCGTTGTATATTGGGTAATGCGGCAATATCACCCAAAACATCTAGCAAATTTTTCCCTTTTAAATCTTTCCCATAAGATGCAACATGAATACCCGCCACTACAATTTCTTTATACCCAGCATCGTCAAAATTTTGGGCTTG
>WRBU01000100.1 GCA_009784355.1 Defluviitaleaceae bacterium | reverse complement strand
ATCTTTAACAGGGCAAAAATCACCCCAAAACGGCTTCGCAATTTTAACGCATCCACCGCAATTCATGCTTTCTCTATATTCACATTCACTGCATAAAATGCCGCATCTTGATTCAATCATATGCTTTCTCCTTTAATTAACATCATCGCCTGCGCCCAGTATTTTGAGGGCGTGGTATGCGGACAATATTACGATATAAAAAAGTATCGGTGTTTTTTGTAAGCCCAAAACTGCCAGCCCTTTCATAGTTGCAGGCAGTACGTGCCATACGGACTGATTTTAGCTTCGAGCGTATACCGAGCATTACCGAAGCTGTAATAACAAGGGCAATACCCACGCAAATTAATATTGTCACTAGCATCTACATCACCCCCACAAGCCAAGCAATTAAAATTAACACAGCGGATATTGCAACAGCCATTATAGCAAACCATTTCCAAAAGATTCCCCAGTCCGTGGGCAAATCTCCAACAAACTTGCCAGTTTGCCCATTCATAGCAAAAAGGTAAGTTTTCCCCTGCCAATTTGCTGTTATTGTCCAAACAGGCAGCAAGGCGTATTTTACCTCACTTTTTTGTAGGTATACACCTTGGTATTGCGGTATTACGGTGGCATACCCTTGCACAGTGCGCCTAAACGAATCTTCCGTGCTTTTTACTATACGCTGATTTGCACGAACTTTGCACTCTTCTGCTTCATAGTCAAATTTGTCTGCCATGTATCCCGCCAAATAGCCTGTTTTAAAAGGTACGGCAGTAGTAATATTAAAGGGTTCAATAGATTCCATAATGTCGCTTGGCATTTTTTTAGAAGCATCCACAGGCACTGCGTCAAAAGCCATCGCACCCTGACGCACAACATTAAAATGGCGTGTTTCCGTGTATGTAAAGCGGCTATCCATCCAAACTCTTGTGGTGGTCGCTCTAAAACGCATATTTGCATTGACTTCGGCATCAAACAACCAAAATGGAACATACAGCCCGCTAATATCTTCCAAGGTCTTTTTGGATTTAAAGCATTTTGGCAGCAGTTTTTTTCCGCTTAAATGGTCGATAAGTGCTTGTTTTGCAGCATTTTTGTCTAATTGGAAGGGAATGATAAGGTCGGGTTTTGCCGCACCCGAAAGCTGCCCCTTCATCACAATAGGATTGCCGCAAAACGGGCATTTTGCCGCCGCCGTGGTGGCATCCGTTACAATTTCACCCGCACAAGTGTTGCAGGAATACACCCTTATGCCTTCTTGCTCGCCTTCTTCCCAAGGTTGGTCGTCGTGTGCTGCCCACTCAATTTCCACAGTCTGCTCAGCATTTTCGTCATCTTGCATCTCCATTAAAGCCGCTACTTCAAAAGTAGAGTCGCAAAATGGGCAAGACATTTGCTGCAAGCCAGCATCAAAATTAATAGCACCATCACAATTTAAGCATTTATATTCTTTTAATGCCATCGTAAAAACCTCACATAATATAAAATTTGTTCGTCATTCATCAAGCAACGCACACATAAGCTGATGCTTATTATCTTGATAAAACATGGTTGTTATAGTTTTATTTTACCACTTCTAATGTCCTCTTCAAACTTATCTGCGAGTTTTTTTGTCAGTTTCTTTTTACCATAGTGATTAAGTGCATAATCACGATAACTTTTTCCATCTACAAGCACATCGGCGTTTTTAGTCAACAGCCAATTTCCATGTCCGCCGCCATGTTCCTTGATATTCCATTCCTTGCCATATTTATTATATATTTCATCTCGTTTACCTTGCACAGGTATAGGTTCGCCACCTAGAATGTACACTACATTCATAATAAATCCTCCAATGCTATTTTAGTATTTCAGTCCCAATAAATATAAATTTTGTTCGCTACCCGTTGCTACTCCCTATATGCAGGCTAAAATAAACTTTCAGAAGTTCAATATTTTGGATGTTTCCTTATTTTCGTGATGTCGCCATCCTGCCATTTCACCGACATCTTCGATTTTGACATATTTGTATAAATCATCTAGTATATAATTTACGCTCTTTGTGTACCACATTCACTGCAGAAACGTCCTTCGTTTGTTGTGCCACAGGCACATGTCCAATTACTGCTTTCTGGACGGGGAGTGCCACACTCGCTACAAAAACGTCCCGTATTATTTGTTCCGCAAGCGCACGACCACCCATCAGTTGCGGCAGGTGCTGGCTTTGGCGTGCCACATTCACTGCAGAAGCGTCCGCCATTAGAAACGCCGCAAGCACACGGCCAGCTGTCGCTTGACGCACTTGATGCTGACGCAACGGCAGCTTGCCCCACCGCTTGTTGTTGGGCGGCGGCTTGTTGCTGTTGTCCAGCCATGAGCAATTCTTGCGCATTCATGCCGCCAGCCTGTTGCGCCATATTAAGCCCCATAAAACCCATCATAGCACCGCCGGGATTTTCGGCAGCCCCGCGCATAGCATCCGCTTGCGCCGCAACAATGGCGGCACCCGCCATACCAGGGTCACGCATAACAGCCTTGCGTTGAAGCTGACGAATCATATCATCATCTTCCGGCGGCAAAGAAACGGAATTTATTGCCACGGAAATTACGTTTAAACCACGCAAACCGCCCCATTTTTCGCTCAAAGCCTCATTTAAAAACCCCGAGAGCTCTTGGGTATGGGCGGGAATTTGACTTGGGCGCATCCCCATTGCAGAAAGACGGGCAAAAGCAGGCTGCAATGCAGACAAAAATTCACTCTTCATCATTCCGTCAATTTGGTCTACGGTATAATCTTGCTGAACATTGCCCGAAACATTGGTGTAAAACAGCAAGGGGTCAGTCATGCGGAAAGAGTACATGCCGTTACAGCGCACAGAGGTGTCAATATCCAACCCAATATTTGTATCAACCACCCTAAACGGTACAGGAGTAGCCGTGCCAAACTTATTGCCCACAAGCTCACGAATATTAAAATAATAAATACGCTGGTCTTTGCCTGTTTCCGCACCATAAGCAAAACGGCGGCCAATGGTGCGGAAAGTGCTCATAATGCCCTCACCTAAACTACCAGAAAACACGCTCGCCTCACTGCCTTGTTCCCAAGTATATCTGCCTGGTTCGGCGCAAACATCCATAATGCGTCCATCTTGCACAATCATCATGCATTGCCCGTCTGCAACAGCAATGCCGCTGCCATTAGTAATTATATTGTCATTACCACGGTTTTGACCCCGTGCCGATGTCTGCCTAACGCCCCTTGTTACCAAAACATTGTTTGGCATAGCATCTGCGTAAAAAAACTCTAACCATTGGTCTGCCATTGTGCTGCCAACAGCACCAAGTGCCGCTCTAATTAATCCCATTATTGTCCCTCCGCATTTTTAATCATTATCAAACATTATACCAGAAAAATTGCGCCTTGCAAATAGATAATTTGAATGCTATACTATAAGCTGCATCCTATATTGAGGTGATGATGTGAAAAAAATTTATGCACTATCACTGATTGTGATATTTGCGCTTATTTTAACAAGTTGTGTTTACGATAAGCAAGCACGCTTCGTCCCCAGAACATATCGTGGTGTTTCGCATAACACTTATTCACATCACATTCAGACGATGTATGGTTCTGCGATAGCGACTCCAATTATAGTTGATGTTATTGTGAACGAAAATACAATTCTTGATATTGTAGCAGTGCATCACGGCGATACTGTAATTTTTTTCAATTTTGCTTTCACGCAAATTCGTGACCATATTCTTGAAAATAATGGTTTTGATGGAGTTTTAAATACCGTTATTGGCGCAACTTTCACCAGTTATGGCATTTTTGAGGCTATAAGTCAAGCCATAAATGAAGCTACAAAATAAGTATAGAAAAATTTATCTCTCATTTCCCCGCTTAAAATTCCCAGTTATTTTCGCCATAATAAGTTGCGCATCCTTGCCATCTTTGCCAGCGATTTTCGCTGCAAAATCTTCCGCCTTTTTGCCGTTCAAAACCATAACTTGCTTGCCATGATATGAAATAAATACTTTCCCATCTTTGGTAGTGCGGTGCGAAAATACTTCTTCGTCGAGCACTCCACGTTTATCAATTCTATTTCTCAATGCAATACACCTCACTTCATTGTTGCGAAGCTGACATCCCTGCCAAATGCCCCGTCGCAAAAGCAATTTGCAAATTATATCCCCCCGTCAAGGCGTGAACATCAATCACTTCCCCTGCAAAATATAGGTTGGGGACGATTTTTGATTCCATTGTTGACGAATCAATTTGGCTAACACAAACGCCGCCTGCTGTTATCACGGCCTCTTTAAGCCCACGGTTGCCCGTGATGTTAAGCTCCAAAGATTTAATTTGATTTATTAGCCTAACACGCTCTTCCTTCGTAACGCTATTCACTTTCTTGTCTGGGTCAATGCCTGCTAGTTTAATAATTATTGGGGCGAGTTTTTTAGGCAACAACCCGTCAAGGGTATTTTTAATGCCCTTATTCGGACTTTCGTTAAAAATTTGTAAAATTTTGGCATCGAGGGCTACTTTGTCCTCATCAGGCTTTAAGTCAATGCTAATTTTCGCATTACTTTTTCCAACCAAATACGCACTTGCAGAAAGTACTAAAGGCCCAGAAATGCCGTAGTGAGTAAAAATTAACTCACCCACACCGCCAAAGACTTTGCTTTTTCCAATATATGCCGTAAGCAGTACATTTTTTAGGGATAACCCCATTAACTCTTCTACCCATTTTTCAGAACAAACAAGGGGCGTAAGAGAAGGGTGAGCGTTTGCAATTTTATGCCCTAATTTTTTTGCGAACATCAAGCCATCCCCCGTTGAGCCCGTAGTGGGATAGCTTAATCCGCCTGTAGCAATAATGCATTTGTTAGAAGAGAAAACTTGTCCATTTTGCAATTTTATTTGAAAGCGACCATCACAATTATCTTTTGTTATGCTTGACACATTGCTATTAAAACGAATTTGTACACTGCAACTTTCCAAATGCCGCATAAAAATGTCAATAACATCGGATGATTTATTAGAAACAGGAAAAACCCGCCCATCAGCTTCAGTTTTTGTGGGCAGTCCTAATTTATTAAAAAACTCGATTAAATTATGCGGCGGCAAACCGTATAGCGCACTATATAAAAAATATGGATTGGCAACCGTCTTATCTAAAATTCCATCCACGTCAGTATTATGAGTGATGTTACACCGCCCATTGCCTGTAATGCTCAGTTTTTTGCCTATT
>WRBU01000099.1 GCA_009784355.1 Defluviitaleaceae bacterium | reverse complement strand
TTTAACAAAATTATTGTCCAAAACCAAGTTGTGCAGCAGCATCATTAGCAGCGTACAATACAGCAGCTCTTGAGTAAGTTGCTCTGCCAGTAGTGTTAACTTCAGCAACGTTTACTGGGAAAGTAACGCCTTCTGCAATCAATCTGTTTAAGAAGAAATACACATTTTCGCCAGCTGCATTTTCAGCGTCAGTCCATCTTGAGCAAGTAGCAGCACCATCAGCACCGTGGCCAGTTTGGATAGTGTTGTAGCTAGCAATGCTACCGTTAGCATTGAAAGTAAACTCCATGATTACGTTTGCAAATTCAGTTCCTCTTGCGGCTACGTAGTCGTCGCCAGCGCGAGTCATGAGGTTTGTGTAAGTTTGGTCAGTGCTACCAATAGCTGTTAAGCCAGCAGCAGGTGCGCCTCCAAAACCAAGTTGTGCAGCAGCGTCGTTAGCAGCGTACAATACAGCAGCTCTTGAGTAAGTTGCTCTACCAGTAGTGTTAACTTCAGCAACGTTTACTGGGAAAGTAACGCCTTCTGCAATCAATCTGTTTAAGAATGCATATACGTTTTCGCCAGCAGCATTTTCAGCGTCAGTCCATCTTGAGCAATCAGCAAGACCAGTAGCACCGTGACCGTTTTGAATAGTAACATAGCTAGCAATGCTACCGTTAGCATTGAAAGTAAAAGTCATAACTACGTCTGCAAATTCTGTTCCTCTTGCAGCTACGTAGTCGTCGCCGCCACGGCTCATAAGGTTTGTGTAAGTTTGGTCAGTGCGGCCTGTTGCTGTTAAAGCTCCTGGTACTTCACCTGGTAAAGTTGTGAATGCGTCACCATCATAAACGCAAGCTGCCAAAACCAGTGCAAGTGCTGCGGCAAAAACAATGCCAAGCATTTTGGTTTTTTTCATTTGGAAATCCTCCCTTTAATTGTAGGGCGTGGTACAATCCACAACCCAATTTTAATTTTTTTGTGGGCGGTTTACTCACGCCCAAACTTATTGCTAAAATGCATTATAATATATCTTGTGCAAAAATGCAATATATTTTTCAAAAATACTTGATAAATTTTTTTGTCTAATAATACCAGTGGAATTATAAAATTTTTAAAATGGCTTACAGTCATTGGTGTTTGCACAAAAAAAGAAGACGGAATTGTCCGCCTTCTTTTTTTGTGGGAGGTTCCAAGGGGTTTTCCAAATATATTGTACTAACAAGTCAAATTAATGGCTATCTCCAATTATATCTATTGTTAAGATTGTCGTTGCCTGTTAAAGGAGTTATTTCAACTCCAAGGCGACCAGTTTGGTCGATATTTCCAAAGTTGTAAGACTGCTCGGTAAGAAGTTGATTTAGTGCGTACAAAATAGCGTTTGAAAGTTCTACATTGCCTTCCATTGGGGCAATATCCAAAGCAGAAAGCTGACGACCGCCATTTGCGTAAGTGCGTGCGAATGAATACATAATTTCGTTACGGAAGCGATTCCATTCATTTACCCACGCAGGTCTGCCAGCTTCACCCCACATTGCTTGTGTTTGTGCATTAGGGTTGGTTACGCCGTCGCCAACGCGAAGTGCATTCATGTCAGCAGAGCCAAGATAACGGATTGCTTCACGGCAAAGGGTCACTGCCATGTAGTCTGACCCATAGTTGATGATGCCAAAGCCTGGCACATTAATGTAGTAACGTCCAGCAACAAACTGCAATGCGTTTGGAGTATTTGGTTGCGGCTCCACGAAGAATGGGTTTGGAGTTGGGGTAATTGCGGCAGGGTCTGCCCCTGCAAGGCGCATAGCAAGCTCCACCCCAAGGCGCACTGCCAAAGCAGACTGGGTTGCACCTGCATATGTGTCTGCTTGCACAAGATGGGTAGATTGGTTGTCATTAATTGTTCTGTGTGCAACTTGCATCCACCAATAACCGCCCAAACCTTGTGAGCTGGAAGAGCCGTTTACAGACTGCTGTGCAATATTTAACGTACCGTATACCGCATTTTCAGGAGCAAAAGGAGGCATAGCACCAGTTAGGTTATGTGCAATATTACCTTCTGGTGCTGCTTGGCGTGGTCCAGACAAAGATTCACCGGAGGAAACAGGTGAACCGCCAGCGTTACCAAGACCGTCACCGCCGTGATGCTCAGCAATTTGGAAAACATCTCTGCCAAAGTTTACAAGTAGCCACATGCCAGTTGGGGTTGCTTGACCTAGCACATAATAAATATTGTTTGGTGTGCCGTAACGTGCGGTAAGAAGACTCACAACATTGGCAGGCAGGGTTACAACGCCGTTACCTATTGTTGTTTCCGCCCATGTTGGACCAGCAAGAGCCGTTTGGTTACGGTTCATAACAGGGCTGTGGAAAACAACACGGTTTGCAACAACAGGACCTTGACCTTCGCTACCCGTCCAAACGCCTTGCATTTGGGCATTCATGCCGTATCTCCAATAAGATTCACCGTTAGAGCGCACCCCGCCTTGTGCAACGGCAGCATCTCTTGCTTCACCAGCAGGCACTGACGCTCTGTTAGTTACATCAGCAACATTGAAACGTGCGTCATTTAGCGGCCATGCAGGCCATGCGGCAGGAATATCGTTTACATGGAAAAATTGATTGTTAATGAAAACATAACTGTCGCCTGGAACGTGTACGAGGTGCGAGCCAGGAACAAATCTGTCGCCCGGAAGCGGAGTAGTGCGTTCTTGCGGCACCAAATCAGTTGGGTTAGCTCCCGCCGCAATAATTGCACGGTCAACCGCTTCTACAATAATTTCTTGAGTTGCAGTGCCCCCTGTAAAGGTGTGTACGGCTTGATGATGTGTGGGTTGGCTTCTGTCGATACGTAGATTGTTTGTTGACTGCTGTACCAAGATGTAGTCAGGAACCATAGGATAAGCTCGGAAAAAGTACATGGAGCTGTACATCGACTCACCATGGCTAACAACACGAATGTCTGCAATTTGGTTGGCGGTAAAATCAACTTCGACTGTCATGCCGCCACGTCTCCAACTTTGCGAAGCTACGTCAGCTTCGGGTACGTAAATTGTGTAAGTGCCAGGGGTAAATGTTGCACCTATTGCGGTGGGCAAGCCGTTTACAAGACCATCTTCACTTATCATGTCGCCCTCATATACACAAGCAGCAAAAACCATAAGTGCGGCAACAACGACAAGCGCAAATCCCAAAAATTTGGTTCTTTTCATTTGGTGTATCCTCCTTTTTGTTGAGCAAATTTTCTATTTGCTTATTGTTAATTATTTATCAATATTTATCAAGTGTACTAATGAGATAAATAATTCACGATAAAATCAATGATAACATCGATTGTTAATAATGTCAATAGCAAATTTTAAATTATCCAAAGTTATTTTTTGTGGCTTTTGATATTTTTTTATCAATTTTTAAAACTGTTGATTTTCGCCATAATATCACAGCAAAAATTTTTTTAAAAAAGGGATTGTAATTTCTTTTAATATTTGGTACAATATGAGTATGCGTTTTGTCGTGCCCAATTTCGGCAGGCAAAATAAAATTTCTACCATATAAAAGGAGGAAGTTCTTTTGAGAAAGAAAATAATTGCGGGCTTGCTTGCCCTAACGTTGGTTGTTGTTCCTGTTACTGCTTTTGCTAACACAACAGTTACCATCCAACCGGAAAATGCCATTGCGGCTATTTCACAAATTAGACTTGTTGCTATTGGCGGCGAAACTTTTTTACCGCTTCGTGACACCGCTGTGCAATTTGGCGGCGAAGTTACTTGGGTGGAAGATACCCGTACTGTAAACATTGCATTTAGTGCTCCTGCTCTTGCTGCTACACTTGGCAATATGCTTGGTGTAAACCTTACAGAATTTGCACAACCTGGTAATTTTGTGCTTTCTCTGCAAGAAGTAAACAACAGATTAGTTGTTGTCGGCGGTCCAGCTGACGGTGTTGTTACCACTGCTCGTTTGGTTCCACATGCAGGTAGCCACCACTTTATGTTCCCAATGCCAGAGCTTAACCCATTGGAAGTTTTGGCTAACCCGCTTGCTCTTGCTGCTGGTTTGCACGAAGGCTTGATAGAAGCTGCTCTTTCTGCTGTTTCTACCCGCCCTGTTACTTACAACATTCAACCAAACGGCACAATCAATATCAATATTGGTATCCAACCTAGATAGTAATAATTAAATCAAAACAGCCACCCCGCTATGGGATGGCTGTTTTTTAGAACCAGCGGTCAATAATGGACTGTGCGGGTTTAATACTATCCTGCAATTAAAAACACTTTAAAACCTTGTCTTTTTCTCCCAGCCCGTCGTCAGCTCCTCCTAACAAGCCTTCGGGCTTGTGTCGTCGTCGCTTCCTAGGTCTGGAACAAAAATCCTGCGATTTTATGCGTGTTTTTAAATGCAGAATAGTATAAGCTGACGACGAGTAGTGGAAAAACGGTGCGAAAGCCGTGCAATAGCTTATTGACTGCTGGTTATTATACCGAAACTCCGTATTTTTTTGCTTTGCGAATATCATCGCCAAAAACATGAAACAAAATATAATTGCCGTGAATTCGTGACGAAATACGATTAGAGTAGTTAGCGTCAATGTCAGTTGGTGTTAAATTGGTGTTGATTATTGTTGATTTTTGGGCAAGCATACGTGCATTGATAAAGTTGAAAAGTTCGCTGTCTGTAACCACAGTTGCAAATTCTGTGCCGAGGTCGTCTATTATAAGCAGGTCTGCTTCATAGGCAAAATTGATGCCCGTCACACCTTTACGTTTTGCATCCCCTTTGCCAAACCGCTCCTCCTCAACACGCCTAAACAGTTCAGGCGCAGTGGTATACAACACCGTATGACCTTTTTGCAACAAATCTCCCGCAATACAATTAGATAAAAATGTTTTGCCCCGCCCCGATAAACCGTACAACAACCAATTATCACCATTTTCTCCAAAATTTTCTACAAATTCTAGAGCTGCTTTCCAAATGCGTTTTATATTATCTTTTGGACTTATGCCTATATTTGGTTCAATTTGCTCAGAATAGTAGCTCATATTAAATGCATCAAAATTCTCTTCTTTAAAAACTTTGCCAAGATTGGACATATCAAAATAGCAAGATATGAGCCGCTGTTTCAAGCAGGTGCAATGTCCGCCTCCTACAAAGCCTGTGTCTTCACAAGCAACGCATTTATAAACATCTGTAAAAAAACTGTCATCATAGCCATTTTCGTACAATAGTTGCTCCCTTTCG
>WRBU01000098.1 GCA_009784355.1 Defluviitaleaceae bacterium | reverse complement strand
TATGGAAAATTTGGCGAACTACTACATAAAAAAGCTGGCGCAAATTAATAAAGAAGCTGGAGTTGAAAAACCCGCAGCATGTGTTGTTACTCATGGATGTCAAATGAATGCCAGAGATAGCGAAAAATTCGCAGGAATGCTTGCACAGATGGGCTACGAGTTGACAAAAGATGAGCAGGTAGCCGATTTGGTAATTTTTAACACATGCTGTGTTCGGGAAAATGCTGAAAATAAGCTATACGGAAATCTTGGCAACCTTAAAGAGCGCAAGAAAAACAATCCCCATTTCAAAATTGTTTTGGCGGGTTGCATGATGCAGCAAGATGTGGTTGTTGACAAGATAAAAGAGTCTTATAATGTTGTAGACATCATCATTGGCACTCATAATATATATCGTTTCCCCGAGCTTTTGCACAGCCATTTTGAAACAGGTGGTATGATTGTGGACATTTGGGAAGAGGCAAAAGATATTATAGAAGATTTACCAAGCCAGCGGGAATATCCTTTCAAGGCAGGGGTAAACATAATGTATGGATGCGATAATTTTTGCACATATTGCATTGTTCCCCATGTTCGTGGAAGGGAGCGCAGTCGCAAACCAGAAGACATTTTGGCAGAAATTAAGGAGATGGCGGCAGACGGCGTTTCTGAAATAATGCTTTTGGGTCAAAATGTAAACTCGTACGACGGGGGTATCACTTTTGCACAGCTATTGCACAAGGTGCATGGAATTGAAGGCATTAAACGTATTCGTTTTACTTCCAATCACCCAAAAGATATTACAGATGATGTGATAGATGCCCTGCGGGACTTACCAAAGGTTTGCAAGCAGTTGCATCTGCCGTTTCAAGCAGGTTCCAGCCGTATTTTAGATTTAATGAATCGCAAGCATACCAAAGAGTGGTATTTAGACTTAATTGAGCGTGTAAAGACGCAAGTTCCAAATATTGCGCTTACTACAGACATTATGGTAGGTTTTCCCGGTGAAACTGAGGAAGATTTTGAAGACACCCTAGATATTGTGCGAAAAGTGCGTTTTTTAAGTGCGTTTACTTTCATTTACAGCCGCCGCCACGGCACACCAGCAGACCAAATGCCTGACCAAGTATCTAATGATGTTGTAAAAGAGCGTTTTAACCGTCTTGTAGCAGAATGTAATAAAATTCAACATGAGCTTAATGAGGAAAAAATAGGGGAAACATTAGAAATTTTGATAGAAGGCGTGGGGAAAAATAATATGCTTAACGGGCGTGCAGACGATGGATGCTTGGTGCATTTTGAAGGCTACGCATCACAAATTGGTCAATACGCCAATGTAAAAATTACCGAAGCGAAAACATTTTATTTAATAGGAGAGCAGTTATGATAGCTTACGAAGAAAGAGCAAAAGAGTTTGCAAATGTAATTATGAATTCGGAAGAGTGGCGGGATTACGCACAGGCTTATGATGTAGCGATGGCAAATCCAAACGACGCAGACGCAAAAGCGGAGTTTTTAGCATTGCGGGAAGAATATCACCATTTGGTAGAGCATGTTATAGATGTTTTGCGTAACGCTTTAAATGTTCCTGCTCAAAAAAGCGGTTGTGGTTGCGGAGGCGGCGGATGTTGCGGCCGCAAAGGTGGTTGTTAATGAATTTTTCACCCATGATGCGCCAATATTTAAAAATCAAAGACAGCCACAAAGAGCAGATATTGTTTTTTAGGCTCGGGGATTTTTATGAGCTGTTCTTTGATGATGCGAAAGTCGGGGCAGATGTGCTTGGTTTGACGCTTACAAGCCGTGAAACAGGGAACGGAAAAGCACCCATGTGCGGTATGCCCCATCATGCAGCAGATGGTTATATTGAAAAGTTGATAGAGGCCGGTTATTCCGTTGCTGTTTGCGAGCAAACCGGAGATGTTAAAGATGGGCTTGTTGTGCGTCAGGTCGTACAAATACATACTCCCGGCACATTTTTTTCTGATGGCAGTAGTACAAATTATGTGATGTCTTTGTGCGCTAAAGACGATGTATTTGGGCTTTCATACTGTGATGTTTCAACAGGGGAATTAGCCGCAACGAGCTTTAAAAGTTTAGCAGGACTTACAGACGAAATTGCAAAAATAAATCCTGCAGAAATCGTTGTCTGTCCTAACTTTAAAAAAGAATATGACATTGGACAAAATACCAAAGCCATTTTAGCACAGGCTTTTTCCCATGACATAGCCCACTCTTTGTTATGCAAACATTTTAATGTTTCTAGCCTAGCTTGCTTTGGGACAATGGATAATGCGGCTGTTTGCGCCAGCGGAGGGCTTTTAGAGTATTTGCACCAAACGCAATTAAACTCTTTGCCGCATATTAGCAAAATTTCACCGTACAGCATTTATACCCATATGCAACTAGACAAATACGCACGCCGTAACCTAGAAATTTTTGAAACCATGGCGGACAAGCAAAGGGCAGGCAGCTTACTTTGGGTGCTTGATGCGACCCTAGCCCCCATGGGTAAACGTCTTTTGCGCAAATGGTTGGAGCAGCCGCTAATAAAAATCGACGAAATAAAGTCCCGCCAACAAGCTATTGCGGAATATAAAAATAATTTTGAATTGCAAAATCAGGTTCGGGAAAACCTCAAAAAAATTACAGATTTAGAGCGTTTTTGTGCAAAATTGGCATATAGGCGTATTAGTGGGCGTGATTTACTTTTGTTGGAAAAATCCTTGCGAGCTGTGCAAGAGCTTTTTGGCACAAGCCACTCCCCCACTTCGAGCCTTAATAGCTATCTGTTTGAGGAAGCCGACACGCTAGATGATATTTTTAACAGTATCAATGGCAAAATTTTAGATACTGTAAGTAACAATATCGATGAAGGCAGTATTTTTTCGGTCGGATATGACCCCAATTTGGATGAACTCAAGCTGCAACAAAATCAACTTTTAATGAAAATTTTAGCATATGAAAATCAACTTAAAGACAATACGGGTATTAAAACCCTTAAAATTGCACGAAACAAGGTTTTTGGGTATTATATCGAAGTACCGAACTCTCAAAAAAGCAAGGTTGCGACAGACTTTATGCCACGCCAAACCCTCGCAAATGCCCAGCGTTACACGACTGACACTCTAAAAGAGCTAGAAATCAATATTTTGGAGGTTTCACAAAATATTATAGAGTGCGAACTTTCCCTTTTTGCTAAATTGCGTAACGATATTGCATCAAAGATTGACCGAATTAAACAAACGGCACACATCATCGCACACATCGATGTTTTACAATCCCTCGGCGTTATTGCACATAACAATAATTATGTCATGCCAAATATAAACGAAGATGGTATTATTGATATAAAGCAATCCAGACATCCTGTTATCGAACAGTTTTTTGACGGCTTTGTACCAAACGACATCTGCTTGAACAATGCAGACCAAAAAATCGCAATTATCACAGGTCCGAATATGGCTGGAAAATCTACATATATGCGGCAAACGGCTCTTTGTGTTATAATGGCACAAATAGGCAGCTTTGTCCCTGCCGCCTTTGCAAATATCACAATTTGCGACTCTGTTTTAACCCGTGTTGGTGCGGCAGACAATTTGGCTCGTGGTCAATCCACCTTTATGGTTGAAATGAGTGAAGTCGCCCATATCATTGACAACGCAACCGACCAAAGCCTTATTTTGCTGGATGAAGTGGGCCGTGGTACAGGCACAACAGACGGGCTTGCCATCGCAATGGCTACAATAGAGCATATTTCTAAAAAAATCGGTGCTATCACGCTTTTTGCCACCCATTATCACGAACTTGTTGCGGCTGAAGGCAAGGTTGGCGGGGTTATAAATCTTTCTATGGAAATAGAAAAAAGCGGTGAAGACATCAAGTTTCTATGGAAAATAGTGCGTGGCGGCACAAATAAAAGTCATGGTATTTATGTGGCAAAAATGGCTGGTCTGCCCGCTGAGCTAATTGAACGCTCGCAGGAAATTCACGACAAGCTAACAATGCGTGGTGTTTTTGATGAAGACGATGCCGACCGTGGCGTTGATTATGCCGCCATCCAAGAAAAAATTAAACGGTACCGCCTATTTTTAGAAGAAATTTCCGAAATGCCGATAGACAATAACGAAGTCAAAAGAGTCCTGCAAAGGATGAGAAAATTATGATGCAAAAAATTATAATTATTGGCGGGGCAACGGCAACGGGTAAGTCCGCAGCTACCGTTGCTATGGCACAAAGCATTGGCGGCGAAATTATTTCGGCTGACTCTATGCAGATTTATCGCAAAATGGACATTGGCACAGCAAAAGTAATGCCTAATGAAATGAAAGGTATACCCCATCATCTTATTGATGAGTTAGACCCCGACGAACCTTACAATGTAGCAATTTTTGCACAAATGGCAAAAAGACGAATTGAAGAGATTGCCGCTAGAAACAAAGTTCCTATAATTTGCGGCGGCACTGGGTTTTATATTAACGCATTGCTATATGGTGCAGATTTTAGCCAAACAACAGCCGACCACGACCTTCGCCGCAGTTTAGAGCAAAAAAGTGTCAACGAACTTTGGGGAATATTGCAAAAAGTTGACCCAAATTCCGCCAAACAACTTGATAAAAACAACAAAAAGCGGGTTGTTCGAGCCATCGAATACAATCAAACAACTGGTGAAAAAATTTCTGAGCATAATGAGCGAGAAAGAGCGAGAAGCCCTGCATATGACGCAAAGGTTTTTTTATTAGATGCCGAACGCTCCCTGCTGTATGGGCGTATTAACAGCCGTGTGGATGATATGGTTGCAAATGGTTTGGTGTCAGAGGTTCAAGGGTTATTGGATGCAGGCTACTCCCCTAACCTAGTTTCCATGCAAGGTATTGGTTACAAAGAAATAGTAAGGTATTTACAAGGTGAATGCTCGCTGGATGAGGCGATAGCCGCTATAAAGCAGGCTACACGCCGCTTTGCCAAACGTCAAATAACATGGTTTAAACACCAACTGCCACAGGCGGTTTGGGTTGATATATATAACCAAAAATTGGAGGATTTTATATGAGTACAAAAGGTATTTTTACAGAAAAATTTGGCATAAAGCCCGAAATTTATGAATTTGTGGACATGGTTGCAAAAGCCGCCAAGCCACGCTTTGAAGAAGTAGAAGAAATTGCCGAACACAACCAAGCAAAGGTGCTTGCAGCTTTTGTTAAAAATGGTGTGTCTGAAGCTCACTTTGCAGGCACAACAGGCTA
>WRBU01000097.1 GCA_009784355.1 Defluviitaleaceae bacterium | reverse complement strand
ATAACAAATGGGCGTATATCCTCCCACTTGCATTGCGTAAACCGAATTGTATTTATCATGGTTTTCTCCTGTATTAATCCATAATTAGGCTGGTTATATCTTCGTGGGACAAGCCTATATCAAGACGACCGCATTTTTCTAAATTTTCGGGCAGCATCTTACGATTAGGCTTGCGTTTGACATGAAGCAAGCGGAAGATGCCATCAACAAGCAAATCGTTGCGAATTTCAAAGCCAAGCCATTTGCCGTCATGGTATGTTTCAGCCTCATCGTATTCCTTGCGGATTGCCTCGTCGAAAGTTTCTCGCTGTTCATCAAACTTTGCTCGCTCATCTTTTCCAAGTACAATGCTTGCTATGAAATATCCTTCACGCAAGCAAAGAGTAACCAAAGTTTTGCCGCCACGGCGAAAATATAGATTGTTGTGATGTTTGTGAGTTGGCTTGCCTTCGTCCCACACCTCGTCCATTGCATAGTGGAAGCGAATAGTGCCTACCAGCTTTTCCCATGCAGGACTCGCCTCGCTAAGCATTGCTTTGACTTGCTCGTAAGGTTTAGTTTTTGGGTCCATTTTTCAGCACCTTCTTCAAATATTGTCCAGTGTGTGATTTTTTGCATTTTGCCACATGTTCCGGTGTGCCTTGCACAACTATTGTGCCGCCGCCATGCCCTCCCTCTGGTCCAAGGTCGATTATATAATCTGCGGTTTTAATAACATCAAGATTATGCTCAATAACAACAACGGAATTTCCGCCGTCTGTCAGTTTTTGCAAAATGTCGACCAATTTGTGAACATCCGCCATATGCAAGCCTGTTGTGGGCTCGTCCAATACGTAAATTGTACGCCCTGTGCTACGCTTGGATAACTCTGTTGCGAGCTTAACACGCTGTGCTTCGCCCCCTGAAAGGGTTGTGGAGCTTTGCCCCAGCTTAACGTAGGACAAGCCCACGTCATATAGTGTTTGAACCTTGTCCCGCAGGCGCGGCAAATTCTCAAAAAAGGTCAATGCTTCTTCAACGGTCATGTTTAGCACATCGGAAATGGTAGCACCTTTGTATTTAACCTCTAATGTTTCACGGTTGTAGCGCAGCCCCTTGCAAACTTCGCAAGGCACAAAAATATCGGGCAAGAAATGCATTTCAATTTTAATAATACCGTCACCGCTACATGCCTCACAACGCCCGCCCTTTACATTGAAGGAAAAACGCCCTTTTTGATAGCCCCTAACCTTTGCCTCGGGGGTTTGGGCAAAAATATCACGCACCAAGTCAAACAAACCCGTATATGTTGCGGGGTTAGAGCGTGGCGTGCGCCCAATGGGGCTTTGGTCGATATTGATAATTTTGTCCAAATGTTCTTGCCCCAAAATGTCCTCATGCCGCCCCGGTTTTACTTTGGAGCGGTTTAAATCACGAGCCAGCCGCTTGTACAAAATTTCATTTATAAGCGACGACTTGCCGCTGCCCGAAACCCCTGTGATGGCAATAAACAGCCCCAATGGAATTTCAACATCAAGATTTTTTAAATTATTTTCAGATGCACCTTTGATAACTAGTTTTTTATCGCAAAGCAGACGGCGTGTTTTTGGCATTGGAATTGACAATCTACCGCTCATATAGCCGCCTGTAATGCTCGTTTCGTCCGCCAAAATTCCCGCAATATCACCATTATATACAATTTCGCCGCCATGCTGACCCGCTCCCGGCCCAATGTCCACAATGTGGTCGGCTTCCCGCATTGTGTCTTCATCGTGTTCAACCACTATTAGCGTATTGCCCAAATCCCGCAGATGCTTCAAAGTTTTTAATAGCTTGTCATTATCACGCTGATGCAAGCCAATGGAGGGCTCGTCCAAAATGTACACAACCCCAACAAGCCCAGAGCCGATTTGGGTGGCAAGGCGTATACGCTGGGCTTCGCCGCCCGATAATGTCCCAGCAGAGCGGGCAAGGGTTAAATAATCCAAACCAACGTCCACCAAAAAGCCAGCACGAGCTTTGATTTCTTTTAAAATACGCTCTGCAATGGTTGTTTGGGTAGGATTTAGCTCCAATTCTTTGAAAAATTTTGCGAGATGACCAACAGGCATTATTGTTACGTCAGAAATGTTTACACCACCGACAGTAACCGCCAAAATCTCGGGCTTTAAACGCTTGCCGTTACAAATATTACATTCAATATTTGTGATGTAGCCTTCGTAGTTTTGCCTGCTCCACTCGCTGCTGGTTTCTTTATAGCGTCGGCTAACCCCAGGCACAATTCCTTCCCAATGGCTGTGATAGACCTTTTTTTCGCCCCTTTGGTTGACATATTCCACAGGAAAATTTTCGCCCTCATTGCCGTACATTATAATATCACGAATTTGAATAGGAAGTTTTTTCCATGGGGTGTTAAGACTAAAATCATAGCGTTTTGCAAGGGATGTAAAAAAGTAGCCGCCCCAAGAATCCGCCTTGCCGACACTATTATACCCCGGCACGGTTACCGCCCCTTGCGCAAGCGACAAATCAGGATTTGGAACAATAAGCTCTGGGTCAAATTCCATTTTAAAGCCAAGCCCCGCACATTCCCCGCAAGCCCCAGACGGATTGTTAAATGAAAACATCCGTGGCTCTATTTCGTTTAATGAAACCCCGTGGTCGGGGCAAGCAAAATTTTGTGAAAAAGCCAAATCGCCTTGCCCGTCCACATCCACAACCAAAATGCCGTCAGTAAGCCCCATAACTGTTTCTACAGATTGGCTTAAACGTGCCTCAATGCCCGCTTTTACCACAATGCGGTCAACTACAACCTCTATATTATGCCGTTTATTTTTTGACAGTTTTATCTCATCCGCAAGCTCTAAAACCTCGCCGTTTACACGCACACGGGCGTAACCCTCTTTTTTCGCTTCTTCAAGCACCTTTTGATGCTCGCCTTTTCTATCCCGCACCACAGGCGCAAGCAACTGTATACGGCTACCCTCACCAAGGGCAATAATTTGGTCTACAATTTGGTCAATGGTTTGGCGCACAATTTCTTTGCCGCAAACGTGGCAATGCGGCACGCCAACACGGGCGTACAAAAGGCGCAAATAGTCGTAAATTTCTGTAACCGTACCCACAGTGGAGCGGGGGTTTTGGTTCGTACTTTTTTGGTCGATGGAAATGGCAGGCGAAAGCCCCTCGATGCTGTCCACATCGGGCTTTTCCATTTGTCCCAAAAATTGGCGGGCATAGCTCGAAAGACTTTCCATATAACGCCTTTGCCCCTCGGCATACAGCGTTTCAAAAGCAAGCGACGACTTTCCGCTGCCCGACACCCCAGTAAACACCACCAAAGCGTCCCTCGGAAACTCCAAATCGATGTTTTTTAAATTATTCTCTCTTGCGCCTTTTATTATGATTTTGTTTTTTGACATATTGACCTCACCTTTTATCGAAATTGTAAACTTATGTATGTATTAAATCACAACATAATTTATTAATAGCAAAAATTTCCTTAATATTTGATTGTTTTAATGAGATATTTGTCGATTTTCACACCGCTTCTGTTTTCTCTAAATCCACTTTCGACATCATCAAAAACTAGCTTATACCTTGTATTGTGAGTGTTAATTAGCAGGTTTCCTGTGGGTATTGCATTTGGAGCTATTTCAAAAATATAAATTACCTTAATTTCTTCATTGCTCAAAATCAAGCAAAAACTTTCATTAGAACGCTCGAAAAATATATCAACTCTATACTTGTCATCTTTGAGTTTATTGGCATACTGAAAACCATCTGGAACGATAAAACCAAATTTAGAGCAAATGTTCCTCAAACCTGCTCTCTTTATGCGCTGAGAACGTTTTTGTTCACTTGTATTTATTTTTAATATGTTAGGTTTTGCAAATGCTTGCTTGGGTTCTATATCTATTTCATCCTTAATTTTAGTTACTGTGATGGCTTTCTCAACTTCTTCCAAGCTATATTGTTGTATAAAGTGTTCTCTTAACAAACCTCTGATTAGCTCGGGTGTTATTTTTTGGCTGATGGACTTCACATTTTGCTCAAACTCTTTTTTAGAAATCACCCATTTCCGAATAGACTCTTCAGAAAAGCTGTTTTTAGAAAAAAATTCAACGAACTTTATGCCATCGCAATTATTCAACGAAAAAGGAATTTCCAGTTTGATATAATCAACGTAAATATAAATTTTGTTACATATCAAAACGCCGATTTTAACATCGTCTAACAGCTTAATATAATCAAACAATTGTTTTTCGTCTTTTTCGGAAAATGGAGTGTTATGCCTTTTCAATTCAAATATAAAAAAATCCTTGCCGCCGCTTTTAACAATAAGGTCAATTTTAACATTTGTGTGGGCGACACTTACGAATCGCTGGCTCTCAATTTCCCCCAGCAACTTGCTATAACCAAAAATTTCTGTAAAAATGCTTGTCCATATGGATTCAATAACATTTTCGACTGCACCAAGATTTTCTTCGTACTTACTCACAATCAAATTCCATTTTTCAGTATTTGTCACTTCTCAATCCCCCTAATTTTAGTCATATACGACTTTTGACTAGTACCCTATCAATAGAATGCCTTTAAGTGGAAGTTTAATTCTGCCTGATAAATAAAGTGTTTCAAGGAAAGTATACACGATATCAAAATCGTAATGTCCACGATACATATTGCGGACGGCTATCACAAGATATTCAACTCCATGCATTAGGCAGGCTTGAAAGATATTTTTCATATACTGGTTGTTTTCGGTGGCTCGACCCGCCTCCACTTCAACTACTATTTTGCCGTCCAAACTCCATGCATCTGCATTGTACTCTTTATCAATATTGTTATTCAAACCAAATAAAACTGGAACTCTAATCTTTTGCCCTGCTTTTTTACCTTTTTCCACACTAAAGCCAAGGGCGATTAAAGACCCCTCTAATTCCTTCAATACTTCATTGCTCTTCAGGTTGTTTGATGAGGAATTAATAGCATCATCTGCATTTTCAAAGCATTTCACAATAGACATTAATTCGTCTGACATTCCTTGAGAACGTGGAAATAATTGATATTTCATAGCGACCCCCTGTTTAACTTAAATTATTGATTGATATTTATAATTCACTGCTTACAACAACTTCTTCGTCTTAAAAATACTATCCCGCAAAAGTGCAGCCCTCTCAAAGTTAAGGTCGCCTGCGGCTTGCTTCATCTCTTTTTCAAGCCCCTTGATATATACTATAAGCTCCTCGCGGCTCATGCTTTCTGGGTCTTTTGTTAGCTTTGTGGACTTCTTT
>WRBU01000096.1 GCA_009784355.1 Defluviitaleaceae bacterium | reverse complement strand
TGTGATTGAAGAAAAAACCAGCATTTTCGCTGGGGCGAGCGGCGTTGGAAAATCCAGCATAATAAATACGCTTTTTCCCAAACTTGACTTTGCGATTGGGGGGCTGAGCGAAAAAATTGGGAGGGGCAAGCACACAACAAGGCACACTCAACTGGTTAAAGTAGGTGAGAAAACTTATGTTGTGGACTCCCCGGGTTTTACATCCATAAGTATCGACAATATCCCAAAGCGTGAGCTGCAAGAGTATTATCCCGAATTTGAAGAGCATCGATTTAGTTGTTTTTTTAATGCATGTATACACGTAACCGAGCCAGACTGTGCTGTTAAACAGCAAGTTGGTATCAGTATTCACCCCCAACGTTACGAACAATATAAAAGTTTTTTGGATAGGATGAATTAATTATGAATATTTTATCTCCTTCGGTATTATCGGCAGACTTTGCACAGCTTGGTGAAGGCTTGCAAGCCATTGCTTCGGGCGGCGCAAAATATATTCACCTTGATGTGATGGACGGACATTTTGTTCCAAATATATCATTTGGCATTCCCGTTATTGCTTCGCTTCGTAAGGAAGCGGAAAAACTGGGGCTTAATTTGATTTTTGACACGCATTTAATGATAGCTGACCCCGCAAAATATATTAAAGATTTTGCAAATGCGGGGTCAGATATAATAACTTTTCATATAGAAGCGTGCGAGAGTCCCGACCATGCTGTGCAAATTGCTAAAAATATTCATTCGCTTGGTAAAAAGGCAGGCATTGCTATAAATCCTCACACCTCTATTAACGCAATTTCTTCCATTGCTCACATTTTTGATATGGCTTTGGTTATGTCCGTTGTTCCTGGTTTTGGAGGTCAAGGCTTTATAGCAGAAACTCTGGAAAAAACACGCTATCTTCGCAAAAATTTCCCAAATCTTGATATACAAATGGACGGTGGTATTAGTCACGAAAATCTTCAAATTGTGCTTGATGCAGGCGCGAATATTATTGTGGTCGGCTCTGCAATTTTTGGGAAAAGTGATGTAACCACAGAAACCAAAAGCTATGTGAGCGCAATGCGGCAGATTTAAAACTTTTGAGCCTTTTCTGCATTTACCTTGTCAAAACAAAACATCCCCACTCTACTCAGAAGGGGATGTTTTGTTTATGGCATTTATTTCTCTCGCTTATTCTGTATCTATTCGTTCGATATTTCCGTTGGCATTACGTATCACACGAACCCACTCGCTACCACCACGGTCAGCAGATGAAATTGACATACTCACTACGTCGTTGTCGAAATCTGTAAACCCTCTCATTAGTTGCCCATGGAGGAAAACATTTTGCCTTGAATTTGCTGTGAAACCTCCATTTGGGTGAGGATAAAGCCCTTCGATTGTTAAACCCCATTCTTCATACTCTGCAAATACATGGGCAGTAGCTGGACGATTCGCTAAATAATTGGAATCATCTATGACGGTAAAAGTACTCTCTGCAAAAACCTCATTCACTATCGTTACATCATCATATTGAAACATGCCTGAAATCGATATTGATACAGTGCTGCCTTCAACGCTAAAAGGTCTGCCGATTGTAAGAGTCCCCTCTTTTACTTGTGCAATTTGCTCTTCCATAAGAGTGATTGCCGCCGTTATTTCTTCCCAAGTGTGGTCGCCAGAAGCAACCAATGCCTCTGCATTCGCCCTCAATTCTGCAAGCTGATTTTCGAGTTCGGCAACGGTCATCTCTTCAAAAACGAAATCGAATTCCTCATTGACATCATGATGTTGCCACGTTTGCCCGCTGTCAACACTTCTAGATGCTTCGCCATTTGTGACACGGATGATTGCCGTCTGCTCCGCTACTGCTGAATTAGGCATTGCTATTTCTTGATTTGTAGGGTCAATCGCACTTGCTGCAACTACCGCACCTGTTCCCAAAGTGAGGACAAGCGCACCGCATAGTATAAGAGTGCCTGCTCTTTTTTTGCTCATGTCCATAATAGACGAAATTCTGTTTTTCATGCCTTTTTTACCTCCATAAAAATTAGTCGAAAAAGCCGTAGGCAGCTTCATTTTTGAACGGTATTTAACCATATTAATGATTGTTTCGCTGTAGCGTTGGCGGGTATCTTCATTTGCATTTTGCATAACTTCGGCATCACAAGATGTTTCGCATAATATATTGATTGTCTTTGCTGTTAGGTAAACAATGGGATTAAACCAATGCATTGCTGTTGCGATAAGAACCAAAGACTTATACAGCAAGTCACTGCGCTTGTAATGCACAAGCTCGTGTTTTAGGATAAAGCGAAGCTCTTTCTCTGTCAGTTCCTCTGTTGGCAAAAGTATTTTCGGCTTGATAAACCCAATCATCATTGGGCTGCCGACACAATAACTAAAATACAGACCTATTTGCCTTTCTATTCCCATTTCCATTTTTAATTCACGGAATATGGATAGCATTTTCTCGTCTGCAATGGTTTCGCTCCAACGTCTTGCCGTTTTAACAAAGCGGTAGTGTCTAATGGTTTGGTAAGAAATAAATGCTGCCACGCCAATCAACCACGCTGCTGTTATGCCGTGCCACAATGTAATACTAAAAGTTTCGGGAATAGATGTAGGACTTGCATAAGCCGTAAATGTTGGCATTGTTGCAACATTACCGCTCCATGCTTGTGTAGCGGTATTCACAAAATCATTTGAGACATCCGCCACTCCAACATCAACAGTAAATATTGCGTTTGTCCAGCTGGGTCGAAAAGGAATAATTAATCCGATTACAATAATCAGCCATGCATAGTAACGCCCTTTTTCAGAATAACGCTTTGCCAAAAATGGTGTGAGCGACATATACAATAGCGCAAGCACGGACATAGCGGCGGAGCAAATCAGCAATGTTACCATGAACTCTTGCATACTAACCCCTCCGTTCTTTTGCCCAATTTAGAAGCTCATCAATGTCATCATCACTCATGTGCTTATCTCCATACATAGTAGTAACAAGGTTAAGAAACGAATTGTCGTGAAACTGTTTGACAAAATTGTCTGTTTCAAATTTGAGATAATCTTCCTTGTTCACCAAAGGGAAGTAAGTGCGCTCTTTTCCATTCTTTTCTGTGCGTAAAAAACCACGCTCGACCAACCTAAGCAAAAACGAGATAGCGGATTGTGCTTTCCACTCTCTTGCATTACCAAGCTGTTGCATGATTATATTTGATGTGATGGGCGGCTCGTTAGCCCATACTACTTTCATGATGTCAAACTCCGCGTCCGGTAGGTTTTTCATCTTGTCCATTGCACCACCTCATTCAAAATTATTTGATAGCCGACTTATTTCATTACTCTCGAAAGATTTTCGGCAAATGCCTATGTTTAATATTATATAGATGCCGGAAACAAATGTCAAGCACTATTTTCTGCAAATGACGAAAATATTTTTTATTCGCTAGTACCTATTTTTTGAATGCCTAATTAGAGCATATTCACGTTAAGCTGCTGTGTGTCTTTTCTGCTGAATTTCCACCACTCATTGTCAGCAGAACCCGCACGAATCTTCGGATTCGTACGAAACCTACTTCCTAGATTGGCGAAAATTCATCTTTCAAATCCGCACAAGCCATTAATGTGAATATGCTCTAAAATGTAACCACCATCAATTTCTACGAATACACTAACATAGCTTAAAATTTTTAGGAGGCTATTTATGAAAATTCTTAAAAGGCTGTTTATGCCTATGGCTTTGGTGATGGTTTTTGTTTTGGCGGCGTGCGGTAGCAGCGACAATCAAAACGAAGATGGGCTAATAATTGTAAATGTAAATGAAGTTGTGCGCTCTGTGTTTTACGCACCATTTTACGCTGCAGTTGAACTTGGCTTTTTTGAAGATGAAGGACTTGAAATTGTTCTTGAAACGGGTCAAGGAGCAGACCGCAGCATGGTTGCACTCATTAGCGGCGATGCCGACATTGGGCTAATGGGCACAGAAGCTGCCATCTATGTTTATAATGAAGGTCGCATTGACCACGCTATGGTTTTTGCTCAACTAACCCAGCGCGCCGGCAATTTCCTAGTATCTCGTGAATACAATCCAAATTTTACATGGGATGATGTGCGAGGAAAGACCATTATTGGTGGCCGTCCGGGAGGAATGCCTCAGATGGTGCTAGAGTACGTGCTGTATCTGCATGGAATAACGCCTGGGGTGGATGTGGAGATTATCACAAATCTTGCATTTACGACTACGGCAGGGGCTTTTGTTGGTGGAATTGGTGATTTTACAGCAGAATTTGACCCAGCCGCGCTTGAAATAGAGCATAGCGGACATGGTCAAGTTGTTACGGGATTAGCGAATTATACGGGAGCAATTCCTTATACAGTATTTATGGCTAATAGGTCGTTTATCGCTGAAAATCCTGAAATAATTCAAAGTTTTACCAATGCTATGCAGCGTGGCATGGTATGGACTGCGGAGCATAGCCCAGCGGAAATAGCGAATGTCATTGCACCGTTTTTTTCACACAACAGCTTGGAAGACCTAACCTTTATTGTAAATCGCTACCAAAGTCAAGACACTTGGCAAGTCGACCCCATCGTTAATCATGCTGGCTTTTACTTGTTGCAAGACATTATGGAGCATGGTGGCGAGCTGAGCAATCGTGTGCATTTTGACGTACTTGTTGATAACACCTTTGCAGAAAATGCGCAATAACTATTAAAAAACAGCAGTTTGGGAATTTTTATCCTAAACTGCTGTTTTTGTGTTACATAGCACTATCTTTTTCGCTTTTTATATGGTACAATTTTAAGTATGATATACCAAAAATTATATAAACATGACGTAGTGTTGTCATGTTTATATGGTATAATGATATAAGTTTCGCATCAACTCAGCCTTCGCAAAAAAGTCAGTGAGGCATTGACATTTTTTGCTCGGCTTCGCTGTGCTCAACTAAATCATTATGATATAATGTATATGAAAGCAAATGGTGAGCTATTGCAAAACTAAACGGAGGACGAAGTGGACACTTTAAGAAAACTTACAATTTTATCCGATGCTGCCAAATACGATGTAGCGTGTACGTCCAGCGGCGTGGACCGTGGTGGTGCGCCAGGGTCTATTGGCAATGCTGTGGCAAGCGGGATTTGCCACAGCTTTTCAGCAGACGGCAGATGTATTGCCCTTTTGAAAGTGCTTTTGAGCAATGCCTGCGTATATGATTGTAGTTATTGTATCAATAGAAAATCAAATGATGTGCAAAGGGCGACTTTTTCGCCTAATGAATTAGCAGAGCTTATGATTCAATTCTATAGGCGTAATTACAT
>WRBU01000095.1 GCA_009784355.1 Defluviitaleaceae bacterium | reverse complement strand
ACAACCGCCTCTACATCCACAGTTGCTTTTATATTACTGCCGCAATGGCAAACAAATAATCCAATTCTTTCCAAAATATATCACCCCAGCATGTATTCAATACCGTAATATTTTAACGTAAAATATTATAACATATTTCAGAAATGGACGCAAGACAAAATATTAACAAAAACCTTCCAAGGGTATGGATGGGTTTTGTTTAAGTTATACTACTTTAACTTTGGTTAAATAATTGCAAACCGAAAGTGAAAATGTTTAAAAATTAAAAACAGCAACTCTTTTGTAAAATGGTCTGTTGACATACGGACTTAATTAGGGTATAATGTTAAGTAAAAACGTATATATACGCCAAGGAGGACAAATATGCCGCAAAAGAAGAAGCAAGAAATACTTTTAGAATCAGGTACAAATGAGCTTGAAATTTTAGAATTTACTATTGATGGGCGACATTATGGCATAAACGTGGCTAAAATTGTAGAGCTTATGAAATACCATGAAGTCACGCCAATGCCAAACTCCAACCATTTTGTGGAGGGTGTGTTTAATCCTCGCGGGCATCTTATGACCCTCATAAATCTGCCCGCATATCTTGGGCACACTGATGGCGACAGCCGTGCTTTGGACATTTTCATCATTACTAATTTCAACAAAGTTTTTTCTGCCTTTCGTGTTCATGCGGTTGAAGAAATTCATCGCTTGTCATGGACGCAAATAGAAAAGCCAGATGCAGCCATTTATGGCGGTCAAGATGGTTTGGCAACGGGAATAGCCCGTGTGGGGAATCGTCTTGTCACTATTTTAGATTTTGAAAAAATTCTGCAAGACATCTCGCCAGAATCTGGTATGAACCTTGCTGATATTGAGAAATTGGGCGAGCGAGCAAGAAACGAAATGCCTATATTGATGGCGGATGATAGCCCTGCCATTAATAAAATTCTAATAGACGTCTTGACTGCTGCTGGATACACCAATCTTACCATGTGTCAAAATGGTCAAGAAGCGTGGGATTTGCTAAAAGAGTACAAAGCCAGTGGTCAACCTATAGAGAACTTTGTTAAGCTAATAATTTCTGATATAGAAATGCCGCAGATGGATGGGCATAAATTGCTTAAAAACATCCGCGAAGACAACGAAATGAGAGACTTGCCAGTAATACTATTTAGCTCAATTATGAGCGAACAAGTTAGAATGAAAGGTGAGGGTCTTGGAGCAACGGCACAACTAACAAAGCCAGAAATTTATGAGCTAGTCAAGCTAGTTGATGCATATATATTATAAAAGACAATAGGGCGGCCAGTCCTCGGTCGCCCTATTCATAGTTATGGTTATTTAATACAATATACGAGAGCTGTTCTCAAATTAAATAACTGTAAATAACAAAATATAGGGGGAAACATGGAAAAAATCACGATGATTGGTTTTGGCAGCTGGGGCATTGCTATGGCGTGTGTTTTAGCAAAAAATGGGCATGATGTAACCATGTATGAACCCAATAAAGAATTGGCTGATATGCTAAACAAAGAACGAACAAATGAACGCTCGCTACCTGGCATTGTGATACCGCCCTCTGTTTGCATTACAGCGGACGCTGACGTATCAATGCAAAGCGATGTGGTAATTGTAGCGGTAAGCTCGAAACAAATTCCCGACGTTATGAGTGTTGTTGCTCCAAAATTACGCAAAGGACAAATTTTAGCTTCAGCATCAAAGGGGCTTATCGAAGCCCGTCAAATGCGGATAACAGAATATTTACAAGAGCTTGCTCCGCAGTGCCGCATAGCTTGTTTTTCTGGTCCTTCTCATGCTGAGGAGGTTTCCAGAGAAATGCCAACCGCAGTTGTTGCTGCATCAAAATGCGAACAAGCTGCCCAAAAGTTGCAGGATGTGTTTAGCAACGAGAACTTCAGGGTTTATACATCAAATGATGTTATTGGCGTGGAGCTTGGCGGTGTACTTAAAAATGTGATTGCTCTTGCGGCAGGAATAAGCGATGGCCTTGGTTATGGCGACAACACAAAAGCGGCTATGATGACAAGGGGCATGGCAGAAATAGCTCGGCTTGGCGTTGCTATGGGTGCAAACATCTACACCTTTGCAGGCTTGAGCGGGATAGGTGATTTAATAGTAACTTGCACAAGCAAACATAGCAGAAATTGGCGGGGCGGAAATTTGCTTGCTGCAGGCAAAGATGTTCAAACGGTGCTTGCGGAAGTAAATATGGCAGTAGAAGGTATAAATACAGCCAAAACCGTGCTCGCCTTGGCTCATAGACACAATGTGAAAATGCCCATTGTTGAAGAAATTAATAAAGTGCTTTATGAAGGCAAAGACCCAAAAACCGTTGTAAAAGACCTAATGAGCAGGGATTTGATTGCGGAGTAATAAGCAGAAATTTTAGGAGATACGCAGGATGAAAATTTTAAATGTAGAGTTGGCGGCGGTTGCGGCTGTGCCAAAACAATATCCTGAGATAACACTGCCCGAAATGGCCTTTGTGGGGCGTTCAAATGTCGGCAAGTCATCTTTGATAAATGCATTGATAAACCGTCGTGCTTTGGCACGTGTAAGTCAAAATCCGGGCAAAACCCGCACAATAAACTTTTATAGCATAGATGCCAAAATGTATTTTGTGGATTTGCCTGGATACGGATACGCAAAGGCTCCAAAAACCGAAAGGGAGAAATGGGGCGAAATGATTGATAAATATCTTTACGACCGCCCGAATCTTCGGGCTATAGTGCATCTCATTGATATTCGCCACGAGCCTAGCAAACAAGACATACAGATGCATGAATGGATGAAGCATTACGGCTACAACACAATTTTTGTTCTTACAAAAATGGACAAGTTAAACCGCTCGCAAATTCCAAAGCACGTAAAAATGATACGTACGGCACTTGGAGTTGGGACGGATGCTACTTTAATACCATTTTCATCAGAAACAAAGCAAGGCAAAGATGAATTGCTTGCTGTTATAGAAAAAATCACTTTTGGCGGGGCGGAGGATAACGCAAATGATTAAGAGCTTTGAGCAACTTTTAGGCACTATGAAGCAAATTCAAGCACCACCAACTATTGTATTGGCTGGTGTTGACGAGTCATCCATCAATGCCTTGGAAGAGGCAAAGAGCCTTTGGGGCATAAAATACATAACAACTAATGACGCAAAAGAGGCGGTTGGGTTTATAAAAGATAATAAAGGTAATGTGTTAATGAAAGGCTCTATGCCTACCGGTGAATTGCTAAAAGCTGTGGTGGATAAGCAAAACGGCATTGGTGTTGGCGGGTTAATGACACACATTGCGGCTTTTGAATGTCCCGCATATCACAAATTGCTATTTGTTACAGACGGCGGCATGGTGACTGCCCCTGACCTTGAGCAAAAAACAAAAATTTTGAAAAACGCAGTGGATTTTTTGCTAAAAATCGGATATAAACAACCAAAAGTGGCGGCAATTTGTGCCGCAGAAGCTCTTAACCCAAAAATTGAGGAAACCGTCCATGCGTCAGAGCTTGCGAAGTCTGCTTCAAATGGAGATTTTGGCGACATTATTTTGGAAGGCCCTATATCTTTTGACCTCGCAATTAGCCAAAAATCTGCCGAAAAAAAGGGTTTTGAAAGCAAAATTGCGGGTGAAACCGACCTCTGTCTTATGCCGAATATCGCAAGCGGTAATGTCCTTGGCAAGTCTTTGCTTTACATGGGTAATGCCAAAATGGCGGGCTGTATACTTGGTGCATCTGTGCCCATTGTACTAACCACCCGTGGTGCTTCCAGCGAAGAAAAAATCTTATCCATGGCTCTTGCCCTTGCGGTAAAATAATGTGATTATAGTGAATTAACTTGAAAACACTGACACGAAGTGTTAAAGTGTTTTCAAGTTGAATGAATGCCCGACACCGACGTAACGCATAATGTGAACTGTGAAAGGTGTAAATAGCACCCGTTAATTATCAATGTAATGACCGATTGTTTTTCATGGTTTGTTGAGTATTGCAGACCGAGAAAAGAGTAACTGTCCGAAAACCGAAGGCGCACTTATGTACCGTCACGAGTGGTACGTGCGAAAATTTACATTAATGAAGGGAAAATAAGGGTTATGAACTATTATAGTTATATGGTGGTTGGTGGACCAATAGATGTATTTAATGGCTGTATGTCTGCAAAGGAGCTAATCCAAACTATTGAACCTGGTTCGTTTATAGAGGGTATACCTAACAACGATGAAGAATTTCGTTCCTATGCTGAAAATGAACTTCACAATATTCAAAAAATTGAACAATTTGTCAGTCGAGTGATTAATAAAGAGTACGGTGAATCACCACACAAAATTAAGTTTTTTGCATTGCCTTTATTAAATGAGATTACAACAGACATATGTTGTATTGCTAAAATAGGAAACAATGGTACAACTTTTATATTTACAAATAATTTAGAATTTGCCAGATGTCTTGGTTCTGATGAGATTTATCAAGTTAAGGAAAAAATAGAAATATCGCTATCAAAAGTATAATGCTACCTGATGTTTTGTTATTTCCACCCTTCACAGCTAACATCTTGGGAGGTGTCTGAATCACGAAGTGATTCGGTAATTTAAGTTGTGGTTTTCAACTTAAATTACTATAAATTTATTTAGGGGGTTTGTTTGTGCGATTTTATAGAAAAATGACCGCTATTGCGCTTGTTACTTTGATGATTTTAGGCATTGCGCCGAGTTTTGGACTTTATCTTCTTGCGCAGGAGCAGGGCGGGACAACAATTATCATAAACGATGAAGTTGTTGCAAAAAAAGAGCAAGGTATTCTTGAAAAAGACGGACAAGTTTTTATAGTGGTGCGTAAAATTTTTGAAGCCTTCGGATTTAATGTTGAATGGGATGAAAATACAAGAGCTGTAAATTTAACATATAGCGGGTCAAATATCGTTTTGGCGATGAACAGCAATGTATTTTTAATCAACAATAGGCTTTTGCGGGCAGATGCTCCGCTTCAAATTGTTGACGGCGGTGCTGTTATTTCTCTTGACACTTTTTTGCGGATTGTTGGAGAGTTTTATACGCCAATTTTTATAGATAACGCACTTATTTTTAATACAATACCGATGGCAGCACGCCCTTTGACTTTAACGTATAGAGGTGAACTTTTTTCAACAAGAGAAGAAATTTTAGCTAAAACCCTAAATATAGCACCCTTTGGCGTTGTTAATATTGCAAACTCCACATTTCCAAGTGAAAATTTTATGTTTGGTTTTGATAGTATTGGACCAAACGTACAAACGCGGCGTTTGATTTTTGATGGCTTGGAAACAATGGCGAGCAATATGCATGGGCAATGGTTTGCTAATCCTATTGTTAATGCCGAGGATATT
>WRBU01000094.1 GCA_009784355.1 Defluviitaleaceae bacterium | reverse complement strand
TTTCTTGCCGCCCAGGGCTATGACGTTTCTTCCATTACCAAAATCTCTGGATAACTTGTTTTTTGTGCTACTTTGGGTAGCTTTTTTTGTATGCAGATTTTTCACGTGAGACTTTCACACTTGCCCTCACATTTCAATGGGAGGCGAGATTTTGTGTATTGTATGTTGGCAGATGGTGTATGTTGTTTTTTTGACATTTAAAATTTCTAAGGAGCGTAAGGTGGATGGCAGAGTTTTTTAAGGATTTTCTTTGCCAGCCCTTGCGTTCCTTTTTTTATTTTCATTTTTTCATGGGTGAAACTTGCGTTTCAGCATATTTACATATATTATTAGTATTATTTGTCTGAAAGGATTGTATCTACTATGGAGCGCATGAACAAAACCTTAGAAAAAATTGTAGCTTTGGCAAAAAGCCGTGGCTTTGTATTCCCGGGGTCAGAAATTTACGGCGGGTTCGCCAACACATGGGACTATGGGCCGCTGGGTGTAGAGCTTAAAAATAATGTAAAACGTGCATGGTGGAAAAAGTTTATACAGGAAAGCGAATATAATGTAGGGGTAGATTGCGCTATTATGATGAATCCTGCGGTATGGGAAGCGTCAGGTCACGTAGGCGGCTTTAACGACCCGCTGATGGATTGCCGCGCCTGTAAAGAGCGTTTTCGTGCAGATAATCTCATTGAAGACTATATTGCAGAACATCACCGTACAGAATCCCCCGAAGGCTGGGACACCGCACAGTTAAAATCATTTATAGACGACAATCAAGTGCCTTGTCCCAAGTGCGGCAAGCACGATTTTACAGATATCCGCCAATTTAACATGATGTTTAAAACCTTTGCAGGGGTAACAGAAGATAAGCAAACCACTGTCTACCTGCGCCCGGAAACTGCACAAGGTATCTTCGTTAATTTTAAAAATGTACAGCGCACCACACGTAAAAAAATCCCCTTTGGCATAGGGCAAGTGGGTCATGCCTTCCGCAATGAGATTACCCCCAAACAGTTTACCTTCCGCACTAGAGAATTTGAGCAAATGGAACTAGAATTTTTTTGTGAACCAGGGACAGATTTAGAATGGTTTGAATACTGGCGCAAGTTTTGCATAGACTGGCTTCATGCATTAGGAATGCCCGACGCTGCATTAAGAATCCGCGACCATGGGGACGAAGAATTATCCTTCTATTCCAAAGCCACAACAGATATTGAGTACATGTTCCCCTTTGGCTGGGGGGAGTTGTGGGGTATTGCTGACCGTACAGATTACGACTTAAAAAAGCATATGGAACATTCCAACGAAGACATGACCTATATCGACCCAACGAACACAGCAAAACGGTTTATTCCCTATGTCATAGAGCCATCCCTTGGGCTGACACGTATGACGCTGGCATTTCTTTGCGAAGCCTATGACGAAGAAGATATCGGCACACCAGAAAAGCCCGATACACGCACTGTTTTACGCTTCCATCCATTCCTCGCACCCATTAAAGCCGCTGTTTTGCCCCTATCAAAAAAGCTGGCAGAGCCAGCCACAAAAATTTACCAAGACCTGTCAAAGCTTTTCCCCTGTGACTATGACGACACAGGAACTATAGGCAAACGCTATCGCCGTCAAGACGAAATAGGCACACCATATTGTATCACTTACGATTTTGATTCCCAAGAAAATAACACCGTCACCGTACGCCATCGGGATTCTATGGAACAAGACCATGTCGCCATTGCAGACCTGCCTGCCTACTTTGCAGAAAAGTTAGATTTTTAGCCAACAAACCAAAAGCACCTACAAAGGCATAATGTCTTTGTAGGTGCTTTTTTTATGCAAAGGAGACAGCAAAGTATTTTTCGTCTTATTTTATCCGTCTAGTGCCATTGTTTCTACAACTTTGGCAGGGATAGTTATACCTGTTGCGTAACAGAATGCAACAATTTGCCCAATGTGCATATTCTCATGCCCAATCATGGCAGCTATGTGTGCGTGTATATTCATTGCTTCGCCAAACCAATCAATATTTTCTGTGCCATCAAAGGATTCAAGGTTTTTTTCAAGCATTGCATCAAGGGCGGTTAATTTTTTTATTAAACCCTGCGTTGATGTATCTTTGAGGGGTGCTGTGGAAAAATTTATCGCTTTAGTGGCTAAGGCATTGATATAATCTTCTTGAATCATTGCCATCTCTTCAATTTGAAGCCTGATGGTATTTAAGTTTTTTCTGGGTAGTGGCTTATCAAGGTCACTATCACTTAATTCTTGAGCAAATGTAAGTGTTAGCCCTCTGGTATACTGCCATGCACCAATAAGTTCACTTAATGAATGTATCATTGTTAACCTCCTTGGAGTTTGTTTTGCTGTCTAAACAAGTATACCCAAGGTAATATGACAATAGTGTGTCATATTGGAAAGTATTTTTTGTCTTTCCTAAAACCATTTGTCAAGAACTTTTTAATCACCAACCCAAAAACCCCACAAAATTACATCTGCCCAACCTCATTCCACAACATACGAATTATCTTATCCTGCATGGTTTCCTTGTTCGTGGTGCTGAAATGCACTTTGACTTTGCAGGTGATTTTGTCGATTTTCTTCACATAATCCTGGCTGTCGGCTCTTGGTGCAATAGTGGGTGTGGTGGGCGGTGTGGCTGTGATATTTGTGTTTTCGATATTCATATTGTAATCGTCCTTTCTTTTTTTGAGTGCGTTTTTCGATTTTCGCTTGTGCTGTAAAGGCTTATAAATCTTCGTTGAAATCCTTACCATTCGTCGATTCAATCTGTGTGCAATATTCCTCATGGTACAAAAAATTAAAAAGTGTCTCATTGCATTTATGAAATAGATAGTCTATGCTTGGTAGGAAAGGAAGTGATACTGATGGCGAACGCGCAGAATAAAGGTTTTAATGCGATGTTGCACAAAAGTAATGATATGCCAAAAGTCCAGATAGTGACTGATGAATCTACTATTAAAAAATATGGCGGTAGCCGTATGTTTTTCGCTCTATCATTTTTTACAGACCTGATAACATCAGGTATTTTTGTTTCCACTGTGGCATGGGCAAGTGAGCAAAGAACCGAAGATGAAACTCCATATTGGCGAACATTGAAAGCCAACGGCGAACTCAATCCTAAATATCCAGTTCGGCGAAATTTATATTTTGGAGACGTGATGTGACGTGAGTAAAATCGTTGTTATATATAAATCGAAATACGGGGCAACAAAGAGATATGCGGAATGGATTTCCGAATCCCTTAATGCACCTCTTTTTGAAAGTACAGACATCAAACAAAGCCAGCTTAATGACTACGATGTGGTGGTTTATGGTGGAGGGCTGTATGCCAGTGGCATTGACGGTGTAAAAGCAGTTACAGAAAATTTTTGCAAAACACTTGTCCTTTTTACTGTGGGATTAGCAGACCCAAAAAGTACGAACTATACTCATATTTTAGAAAAAACATTTAGCCCAGAACAGTTATCAAAGATGAGAGTGTTTCACTTGCGTGGCGGGATAGACTACAAAAAACTTAGCCTTCTCCACAAAGGCATCATGGCTTTTGTGAAAAGGGCAGCCGATAAAAAAACATCTGACCAACGCACAGGTGATGATATAGGAATCATAGAAACATACGGCAAAGAAGTTAATTTCACAAATAAGGCTACAATTAAACCTTTGGTTGAATATATTAGAACATTATAATCATACCGTAGTACAAGCGTTAGACCGTGCGGACGGTTCGGCAATCAGTAGCATGAGAAATTTATATTTCAAATATGACATACTGGTGTCCATTTATTGTGGTATCATCTATGCATACAGTATTTCATGAGGAGGACAAGCTGATGTCAAGACCTACAACAAAGACAGACTTAATAGAAACCGCAAATGCGCAGTTTGATAAACTTTGGAAGCTAATAGATTCTATGACGAAAGAAGAACAAAGTGCAACTTTTAATTTCGGTGACGATTTTTTACAAAAACAAGAAGCGGCGCATTGGAAGCGTGATAAAAACTTACGTGATGTATTGGTTCACCTTCACGAATGGCATCAACTGTTGCTTAATTGGGTGAAATTCAATCAGGGCGGAGTGTCTAAACCATTTATACCAGAACCATATAATTTCAAAACATATGGGCAAATGAATATTGAACTTTGGAAAAAACACCAAACAATACCTTTGGAGCAGTCTAAAGAAATGTTAAAAGAGAGTCACCACAAAGTAATGACTTTGATTGAACAATGCACAAATGATGAACTTTTTGCGAAAAAGCATTTTTCTTGGACAGGTACGAGTACTTTGGGTAGCTATTGTGTTTCAGCAACTTCAAGCCACTTTGATTGGGCGATTAAAAAAATAAAGAAACATATTAAATCATGTCGTGAACAGACTGTATAAGCATTATTCTTGCTATCTAACACAGTAGAGGTTTGCGAATATAGTTAATATTTTGCAGATGAGGACAGCAATAAAATGTCAAACGGACTAACCAACGAAACAGTAAAAAAATAGAATGTGCGCTGTGAAGGGTGGAAATAATGCAGCTTAGATAACTTCATCACAAAAACACCAAAGTTATGATAAAATGGTTTTACTGGCTGGATAGCAAAAACGAAGAGCGCACTTATGTACCAACAGTGCGGTACGTGTGCGAAATATATTAACGGAGGACAATCAATGCAAGGAATTACAATTCGATATTTGCAAGAATACTTAAAATCAAAAGACTATAATCCTGAGTTAAAGCATAAGTTCTTTTTGAAATTATCGGAAGAAGTTGGCGAATTAGCTCAAGCTATTCGTAAAGAGCCAGAACGGGCTACAGAAACGAATATCATCGGAACGATAGAAGAAGAACTTTGGGATGTTATTTACTACTGCTTGGTTTTGGCAAATTGTTATGATATTGATATGGAGAAGTGGATACCTATAAAGGAAAAATTAAACAACGAGCGTTGGGGAAATAAAGTTACATTCAACCCCCGCTAATAAGCGTATAATGGCGTTATTTCTGCCCTTCATAGCACAAAGCATATGGCATAAATGCAGGAGCAAGTGTAGTCGGTATAGCTACTTCCAAAGATTTTGGTTTAGCACCAGACGGCTTTAAGCCTACTGACGTATAAAGGGCTTATTTATCGGGGGTTGGTGCGTTTGATAAATAAGTCTTTTATAGGTTACAACGCCTTTTGCAAGCCAAAGGAACTGACAACTATGGGTTTAAAACCAAAAGCGGACACTTCATTCCATGGTGATAAGCTCCCCTCAAAGTAGACAGTGAAAAAAAACCACTGGAGCAGAGAGGGGAGTTTTTCGGTGAGCAAATTCAAATTCAGTCTTGAAACAAAAATGGCAGTAGCCGAAGCGTATGTCAC
>WRBU01000093.1 GCA_009784355.1 Defluviitaleaceae bacterium | reverse complement strand
GTGGGCAGCTCCATGTTATAAGGTTCAATTTTAATGAGGTTTGCGAGTTCTTTTTGCAGCTCTGCCGCTTCTTCCGTTTGTTTGTTCCTATATAAATTGCGCCAGTGATACAGCCTTTTTTTGAATATTTTAAATCCATAATCCGAAATAGGCATATCTGCGATGTCCAAAGCCGCTTTTGCGTTTTCCACGTCATCTTTATCGTATTTCTCGTAGCCTTTTTCGGCACGTGAAACCTTTGCTTGGCTTGATGCAATGGCATCGGCGATGTCGTATTGGGTTAGCTTTTTGCTTTTTCGCATCAGCTTAACCCTTTGAGGTATTAACGGGTCGCTGTAGTCTTCGAAAGGATACATTTGACAAAATCACCCCCTATAATCACCTTTATGTAATTATACCACAGACTAAAATATAATGCAAGCATTTTTTACAATTTTTTATGAATTTTTTTCTTTTAATATAAAAACCAGCTTTTATCACTCTTTTTTGTGTTGACACGCTTCGACATTGAAAACGGACAGCCCGTTTAGGGATGCCCGTTTTTTTGTGAAATTAAAGGGTTATACATCATTATTGCGTTGTTTTCTACCACAAATTCGTCTGCCACTTCTTCACCATCTGTACTAAAAATTTTGCGATGAATAATGTTGTGTCTTGTGTATCCGCCCCAAAATTGACTTTGGATGGCGTGGTCTTTTTCATAGACTTCATATTTGAATTGGGGTGCGGTATCGCTTGTCCACGCTCCATGCAAGTACTCGCCGCAAAGCTCTATATTTAATTTAAACACGCCGTCGGTTTCGTTTTTAATAACGAGGTCGATGTAGTTGTAAAAACATGTTGCGCCGCTGCCAAAAGGTTGTGTCCTGTTTGCGTCGGGGAACACGTCAAAGCTGTGCCTGTGGCGTTCTATTACAGTCAAGGGGGTGTGGATGGTTATCCAGTATATAAGGTTGGAGAGCTGGCAAAGCCCGCCGCCAGTGCCTGTTGTTACTTTGCCTTTGTCCAGTATCATTCCCTCGGCATAGCCTTTTTTGCGTGTTGGCTTGCCAATAAGCCGCCAATATGAAAAGGTTTCGTTTGGCTGCAAAACTACGCCGTTTACTTTTTGTGCGGCAATGCGCAAATTTATTATTTTGTTGTGCTGCAAATGCATGTCAACGTCTTTTAATTTGCGCAAGAGCGGGGTTTTGTGGGAAAAATAAAGCTCGTGGGCTTGCGCATCGTTCCTAATTTGTGCAAATTTTTCGTTGCTAAACGTCCATTGCAAACGCCGTTTTGCCCTAAACCACGCTTTACCCAAGGTCATTCGCAAAAATGACCTTTCTTTTGGTTTCGTCACGTTTTTGTTCATTATAATTCCCTTCTAATGACTTCCAGCTCCCCGACGTGCTTGTGCAGTTCCTCCAAAAACCCCGCTGGGTCTTTTAAATTTAGGGTGTAGGGGACGTTTTTGCCTATGTCAAGCGTAATTCTGGGGCGTTTGGTAGAGCCGCCGAAAAAAGCGGGGGTTTTATGTACTTTTTTAATGGTTTCGTAGCGCACAACTTCCTCACGTCCAAAGGCACTTTTCCAAACCAAGCCTTGCTCTTTAAAAATGTAGCCCGCACGGGCACTTTCAAGGAGGATATACCCCAAAATTAGCACGGCAGGCACAGCCACCAAAAGACCGTGAACCCAGCTTGCATTGACGAAAAAGAAAATAGCGAAGCCGACATTGACCACCCATGGGATGATAAGCATGGATTGGAAAGGGGTTGTTTTAAATTTCATTTTGGGCATCCTCCTTTTGGGGGTATAGGTGGGAACAATGTTTGTAAAGCTCTGCCAAAAAGCCGTCTACGTCCTTTACCAAAATTGCCGTGGGGGCTTTTTCGCCCATGTCAAGCTCCACATCGCTCATTTTATATTGTGAAACATTTATGCTTCGTATGTCGCTGTATGCAATATTTTGGCGCATGATGCCCGTTTTTACAGTCATTTTTTCCTCGCCGAAGTAATAACCGCCTGCTATCATCTCCAGTATAAAATTTACGAGGGCGAGAGCAAAAAAGCCTAGCGTTACAATGGTAAACCACGAGAAATTGCCTTGGATGACATTTGAAATGGTTGTTGCGCCAACAAAAACGGTCAGCACTGCCAAAAACACAATAATCCACACTTGTGTCCTGCTTTTAAAAAACATTGCAAACCCTCCTACAACCTTGCTTTAAAGTCTTGGTATCCAAATTGTTTTACCAGCTCAATTTTGCCGTCAATTTTTCGCACGGCAATGTCGGGCAGTTTTATGCCGTTGAATGTGTTGGTTTTTACCATGGAATATATTGCCATATCTGTGAAAATTAAGCGGTCGCCTATGTTTAGCGGTTTTTCAAAGCTATAATCGCCTATAATATCCCCCGCAAGGCAGCTTGGGCCGCCGAGGCGGTATGTGTGCGGTTTTTCGCCCGCCTTCCCGCTGTCGGTAATATACGGGCGGTAGGGCATTTCAAGCACATCGGGCATGTGGCACGCCGCTGATGTGTCAAGGATGGCAATATCCATTTCGTTGCGGAGTATATCCACCACTTCCGCCACCAAAAAGCCCGTGTCAATGGCAATAGCTTCGCCGGGTTCTAAATAAATTTCCACGTTATATTGGCTTTTGATGTCCTTGATTAGGTTTATCAATAGCTCAATATTATAGCCCTTTTTGGTGATGTGATGCCCACCACCGAAGTTTAGCCATTTCATACGGGGGATAAACCTACCAAAAGCGGCTTCAAAGGCTTCCCATGTGACAAGTAAGTCCTCTGCGTCTTGCTGGCAAAGGGTGTGGAAATGTAGTCCGTCAATGCCGTCTAGTAAGTCATCCCGAAATTCTGCTAGGGTTACCCCAAGGCGGCTATTTGGGGCGCAGGGGTTGTAAATTGTGCCTTCTTGGGTCGAAAATTCGGGGTTTACACGTATTCCGCAAGATTTGCCCGACATTTGACCACGAAAACGCTGCCATTGTGAAAAGGAATTGAACACGAAGTGGTCGCAGATTTCCAGTAGTTGCGGCATTTCTTTTTGAGTAAAGGCGGGGGAAAACACGTGGTTTTCTCCTTTAAAATGCTCGTGGGCAAGCAAAGCCTCGTGCAGCCCCGAAGCACACGTGCCGTCCAAATATCGAGATATTAGCGGATAAAAATGATACATAGAAAACGCCTTTTGGGCAAGCAAAATTTTGCAGTCCGCCCGCCGCTTAACATCCGCTAAAATTTCTAAATTGTGAGTCAGCAAGGCTTCGTCCACTATAAAATACGGTGTTTGCAGCTTCGCATCATTATATAATGTTGACATTATTCCAACAACCCCTCTATTACACCCCTAACAAAGCCGCCAACAACCTTGCCTGCGACACTGCCGCCTTTTTGCTTGCCCTCTTCCAAATAAACAATTTCAAAATCGTCAGCCAGTCTATGCTCTGTGGAGGTGTAGCCGTCGCCGTAAAAAGTGATGGTTGACTGCGAAAGCTCAAAACGCACGTTTTCGCTTTGCGTTGTGCCATCTTCTTCGATGGATACTTGCAAAATACTGTTGCAAGGGGCAATTTTCCACATAAAAATTTGCTCGTGATAAATATTGCCTTGCCCGCCTTCTGCTATTGCTTTGTCTACAATATGTGTGATGCCTGAATTGTCGTCATAATATTGGGTTATTATAGCTTTGCCGTTTGCAATCATATTTGCTAGGTCGGGTTGGGTTGTATGGGCTGTTTTCCAGTTGCCTATGAATGGACTTGTTTGAGTTTGTGGAGCAATGCTTTGGCATCGTGCGCCGCATTTGTGGCAGAATTTTGCGTTGTCGTAGCATTTGTTTCCGCAGGTGTTGCAAAACATATTATCGCCTCCAAATCGGAATGCGGGCGGCAGGCCCCGCATTGCTTGTGCAATGCTCGTGTCCGCCCCTACATTTACGGCACCAATACAGGGTTGAAACATTCGTGCCATGGTAAACCCCAAGCGTTGAGGGCATCCATAAATGGGTCTGGGTCAAGCTCTTCTACATTAAACACTCCAGCACCCATCCACTTTCCTTGAACCATAAGCATAGCACCAATCATTGCGGGTACGCCTGTGGTGTACGATATGGCTTGCGAGCCGACCTCTGCATAACACTCTTGATGGTCGCAAATATTGTACAAATAGTAATTTTTCGGTTGTCCGTCTTTGATGCCTTGAAAGATATTGCCTATATTTGTTTTGCCCTTTGTGCGTGGCCCAAGGCTTGCCGGGTCTGGCAGCACAGCCTTTAAAAATTCCAGCGGTATAATTTGCTGTCCTTTAAAGTCAATAGGCTCTATGCTAGTCATGCCCACATTTTCAAGCACACGAAGATGTGTGATGTATTTCTCACCAAAGGTCATAAAAAAGCGTATACGCTGCAAGCCCTTGATGTTTTTAGCAAGGGACTCTAATTCCTCGTGATAAAGCAGATACATATCCTTATCGCCAATTTCTTTGAAATTATATTGACGCTTTATTTCGAGCGGCTCGGTTTCAATCCACTGTCCATTTTCCCAATATCTGCCTTTTGAGGTGATTTCACGGATATTGATTTCGGGGTTAAAATTGGTGGCAAAGGGGTAGCCGTGGTCGCCGCCATTTGCATCAAGGATGTCAATTTGGTGAATTTCATCAAAATGATGCTTTGCGGCATAAGCGGAGAAAACACCCGTAACCCCTGGGTCAAAGCCACAGCCCAAAAGTGCCATCAGCCCCGCTTCTTTAAAGCGGTCTTGATAAGCCCATTGCCAATGGTACTCAAATTTTGCGGTGTCTTTTGGCTCATAATTTGCCGTGTCAAGGTAATGCACCTTTGTTTCAAGGCAGGCATCCATAATGGTTAAATCTTGATACGGCAAAGCAAGATTCATAACCATAAAAGGCTTGTATTCGTTGATTAAAGCAACAAGTTCCGGCACATTATCCGCATCCACCTGTGCCGTAGTAATTTTTAGTTTGCTTTGCGGGATTTTTGCCTCCACTGCCGCTTTAAGCTCATCGCAACGGGCTTTTGTGCGGCTTGCTATCATTAGCTCTGCAAAAACCTCATTTTGCGCTAATTTGTGCGCTGCTACACCGGCCACGCCGCCAGCACCAATCATTAATATTCTAGACATTTAAATAGCCTCCTCCAATTTTATGCTATGTTCTTTTAATAATTCTAAAGACGCTTTTCTAATTTCTTTGCTTTTGCCATTCCACGCATTTCGATTTGCTTCCAGCCCGCACCCAAAAATTTTATGCGACAGCCCTTGTATAATTTTACGCTCTGCCAAAGCGTGGGGAAATGCGCTGTCATCGCTATCTGCCATATTTCTCAAAAAATAATTAAAAGTTTTCATCTTTTTGTGG
>WRBU01000092.1 GCA_009784355.1 Defluviitaleaceae bacterium | reverse complement strand
TGCGGCAATATCACCCAAAACATCTAGCAAATTTTTCCCTTTTAAATCTTTCCCATAAGATGCAACATGAATACCCGCCACTACAATTTCTTTATACCCAGCATCGTCAAAATTTTGGGCTTGTTTCATTATGTCGTCATAAGCCCTGCTTCGGGAGCGACCCCGAACATACGGAATAATACAATACGCACAAAAACTATCACAGCCATCTTGTATCTTTAAAAAAGCACGAGTGCGACTTGTGTCATTAGCTACAACCTCTTCTTCATAGCTTCTCATCTCATTTGTATCAGGGGCAATGTCAACAATGGGTTGCCCACTATAATTTTCAATATGAGCTACAAGGTCGCCACGGCGTGATGTACCCATAATAATATCTACGCCCAAATCGCCAAATTTATCAGGGCTTGCCTGAGAAGAACAACCCATAGCAGCTATAATCGCAAGGGGATTGCGCTGCCTTGCTCTACTTACCATTTGTCGGCTTTTTTTGTCGGCTAAATTTGTAACAGAGCATGTGTTGATTACATAAATATCGGCAAAATCATCAAAATCTACTGCGGTGTAACCCTCAGCAACAAAGCCCTCTAAAAGAGCATTGGTATCATATAAATTTACCTTACAACCAAGAGTAGTTGCAGCTATAGTTTTTTTCATAATTTTTCTCTCAATAAATCTGGTCGTTTACGGCTGGTTGATTCCAAGGCTTTTTCATGTCTCCATTTTGCAATTTCCCCATGATGCCCCGAAAGAAGTATTTCCGGTACTTTGCGTCCCAAAAATTCTGTCGGTCTTGTGTATTGCGGATACTCCAAAAGCCCATCAGAAAAGCTCTCATGGGCTAGAGATTCTGGTTTTATAACATCTTGAACAAGACGTGCAACGGCATCTATAACCACCATGGCGGCTAACTCCCCGCCTGTCAGCACGTAGTCGCCAATGGAAATTTCGTCGGTTACAATTTCATCAATAATACGTTGGTCTATGCCCTCATAATGACCGCAAAGCAGTATCAAATCTGTTTCTTGCGACAGCTCTTGTGCCAAGGCTTGGTTGAAAACCTTGCCGCTTGGAGTGAGGTAAACAACACGTGATTTTGGCAAATTAAGACTTTGCCAAGCGTCATAAATAGGCTCTGGACGTATAATCATCCCTGCGCCGCCGCCGTAAGGATAGTCGTCTGTTTGACGGCGGGAATTTATTGCAAAATCACGTATATATACTGTGTTTATACTAATTTTTTCATCATCCATCGCACGTTTTATCATGGAGTGTTTGACTCCGTCAAAGGCCTCGGGAAATAAGGTGAGAACATGAAAATTCATTATATCAGCCCCTCTAAAAGTGCGACAACCATCTTTTTACCCGCCACGTCCACATCTATGATGCATTTGCCAATGGCTGGTATCAATATTTCTTTTCCGTTAGGCTGTTTTACAACATAAACGTCATTTGCGCCTGTCAGTAGCACATTTGTTAAAGTACCTAAATGTTCTCCCTCTTGGGTGGCAACGCTTATGCCTATAAGGTCAGGAATGTAGTACTCATCATCACCTAGGGGTACGGCATTTTCACGCTCAATAATAATAGTTCCACCACGTAATTTGTGGGCATCTTCAACATTATCTATGCCAGCAAGTTTTAGCATTACCAAATTTCGATGATAGCGAACCTTTTCAATTATCCACGTTTTGCGTGTGCCATCGTCAAAAATTACGGCGATTTCCGTCAATCGGTCATATCGCCGTAATTCATCGGTGGTGGGATAAACACGAATTTCGCCTTTAACGCCCACGGTATTTACAATTTTACCAATCTCAAAATAATCCATAATTTCTTACTCCTGCGGAAGAATGTCCACAGAGAAAAATGCATTATTATGAATAGCGGCGGCGCGCATTACCACACGAATGGCTTTTGCAATGCGCCCTTGCTTGCCAATAACTTTACCCATGTCTTCTTGGGCAACACGAAGCTCCAATACAATACCTTTTTGTGCTTGCTTTTCGGTTACAGTAACAGCATCGGGGTCATCCACAAGTCTTTTTGCGATAATTTCAAGCAATTCTTTCATTTTTACAACACTCCGTTATTCTTAAAAAGTCTGCGTACAGTATCTGTTGGTTGAGCACCATTGCCCATCCATTTTTTCGCAGCTTCTGTGTCTACATTGAATACGATTGGGTCTTTTGTTGGGTCGTAAATACCAATATCTTCGATAGTTTTGCCATCACGTGCCGTGCGGGCATCTGCCACAACAATACGATAGAAAGGCTTTTTCTTTGCACCCATTCTTTTTAAACGAATTTTTACCATTTCTTACTTCCTCCATTTGTTTGAAAAATTTATTAGAAAGGAAACCCGCCGCCCATTGGCATTTTGCCACGGCGTTTTCCTGACTTGCCCATATTGGTAAACTGTGCCATCATTTTTTTCATTTCTTCAAATTGCTTTAACATTCTATTGACCTCTTGCACATCCCGTCCGCTACCAGCCGCTATACGCTTGCGCCGTGAGCCGTTTAGCAATGCGGGATTTGCCCGCTCTTTTGGTGTCATGGATTTCACAATAGCTTCCACATGCCCAAGAGCTTTTTCATTGATGTCTTCTGCATTTATTTTCATTTTGCCCATGCCCGGCATCATGCCAAGCAAGTTTTGCAAAGGCCCCATTTTCTTAACTTGCTGCATTTGCTCCAAAAAATCATTGAGGTCAAATTCGTTTTTGCGGATTTTTCGCTCAAGTTCGGCTGCTTGCTCTGCGTCAAAGGCTTCTTGAGCTTTGTCTATAAGCGACAAAACATCACCCATGCCAAGAATACGACTTGCCATGCGGTCGGGGTGGAAGGGTTCAAGGTTCTCAACTTTTTCGCCCATTCCGACGTATTTTATCGGCTTGCCTGTAACTTTACGGACTGACAAAGCAGCACCGCCACGGGTGTCACCATCTAATTTTGTGATAATAACCCCATCTATACCGATTTTTTCGCTAAAACTCTCTGCTACATTTACCGCATCTTGCCCAGTCATGGCATCCACTACAAGCAAAATTTCTTGCGGCCGAATTGCCGTACGGATGTCTGCAAGTTCACCCATAAGCTCTTCGTCAATATGCAACCTGCCTGCGGTGTCCACAACAACAATGTCCATGCCCATATGACGAGCATGTTCAATGGCTTCGGTTGCAGTAGCAACAGGGTTTTGCCCGCCACGCTCAAATACAGGAATGTCCATATTATCACCAAGAGTTTGCAACTGCTTTATCGCCGCAGGGCGGTAAATATCGCAGGCAACCAAAAGGGGTTTTTTGCCTTGTTTTCGCATTTGGGCGGCAATTTTTGCTGATGTAGTGGTCTTTCCTGAGCCTTGCAAGCCTACCATCATATATACCGTTGGCGGTTGGTTTGCAAAAGTTAGCTTGCTTTGAGTGCTACCCATCAATTCAACAAGCTCTTCGTTTACAATTTTGATAACCGCTTGCCCGGGGTTTAAGCCTTTTAAAACGGTGTCGCCCACAGCCTTTTCAGTAACATTTGCAACAAATTCTTTTACAATCTTAAAGTTTACATCGGCTTCTAAAAGAGCAAGACGAACCTCACGCATGGCTTCTTTGACATCTTTTTCGCTCAAAACGCCTTTGCTTTTCAAGCCCTTAAACACATTTTGCAATTTTTGCCCCAGACTTTCAAATGCCATACTACACCTCCATCAAATCCTTTAAAATCAGCTTCGCCTGCTCTATGTCATTTTGCTCCAATAAAGCGTATGCCGACACCAACTGCTTTTGTAGCGAAAAATGCTTTGATAGCAAGCATAGTACTTTATCAAAATCTTCCATAGACTTTTGCGCCTGCTTCAACGCATCATTTGCCCCTTGACGAGAAATGCCGCATCGTTCACCAATTTCCGCCAATGACATATCTTCACAAAAATGCAAATTGTAAATTTCACGTTGGCGATTGGTTAGTAATTCGCCGTAAAAATCGTATAAATAGGCATTACGAAGGCGTTCGTCCATCTAGGGTTCTCCTGTCAAGGTTTATGACTTTACACACTATACACCACAATACTTCGCTTGTCAAGCGTTTTTTTACGTTAAAATAATATTTTTTTCGCTTTTGGGAATGACCTCCGCTACAACGGCGGCAATTATTCCCTTTTGCGCAAGGTCTTTTACTAGCTGCTTTGCGTCATTTTTGCTCATACTCAAAAGTAGCCCACCCGATGTTTGCGGGTCTAGCATTAATTCCTGCAGAGCTACGTCAACATTGCCATAATCAATTTTTTCGCCAAGGGAAGTTCTGTTTTTCTTGCCTCCGCCCGTTACTTTTCCAGATGTTGTAAGTTCCAACGCACCATTAACAAGCGGAATACTTGCGGCATCAACCACAATACTATTTCCGCAAACCATTTCGTTAAGATGCCCTAAAAACCCAAAACCAGTAACGTCTGTGGCAGCACTTATTTTATATTTACGAGCAATATCCATGGTTATTGTATTTAAATATGTCATGTGCTTTACCGCTTCGTCAAAAGTGGCTTTGGAAGCATTGCCAGCCGCATATTGCGCCGCAACAATACCTACACCAAGGGGCTTTGTAAGCACCACAACATCCCCCATCTCACAGCGGTTGTTGTACAAAATGTCATTTGGATGCACAACACCCATAACAGAAAGCCCGTATTTTACCGTGTCATCCGCTATCGAATGCCCGCCGGCAAGTACCGCCCCTGCTTCCTGCACCTTTTGCGCACCTCCAGCAAGCATAGCTTCAAGGTATGCTGGGTCGCCGTCATTTGGAAACGCCAAAATATTTAATGCAAGGGTTGGCACACCCCCCATTGCAGCAACGTCTGACAATGCATTTGCGGCGGCTATTTGTCCAAATGTATAAGGGTCGTCACACAATGGAGGAAAAAAATCGAGGGTTTGTATAATCGCCAAGTCATCCCGGAGCTTATATACAGCACCATCATCATTAGTATCAAAGCCAACTAAAAGATTTTCATTTGACATTGTTGGGATTTTTGAAATAATTGAGGTCAGCAAACTAGCTGAAATTTTTGAACCTCAGCCGCCACCTTGGATTTTTTTAACAATTTCGCTCATTTTCTGCCTCCTTATAGTAGACAATGGCGCATAACCATCCGCTTCCAGCACTTTTGAACGCAAATTGAGGGTTTTTGACGTTCAAAAGTACTCCAAGCGGGGTTATGCATCATTGCCAGTTATCTTTACAAAATTAGGACACCAAAGGTGGTGTCCCATAAAATATATTAGGCATTTCGCCACTATTTTTGGCGGGAATGTGTGGGAATCGAACCCACCCATGCGCTCATCACGCAAACACAGGTTTTGAAGACCAGGAGGCACACCAGCACCCATTCACTCCCAAAATTTATAGTCTT
>WRBU01000091.1 GCA_009784355.1 Defluviitaleaceae bacterium | reverse complement strand
GGTCTGATAGATGAAATTATAACAAAGTTGAACTAGAAATGAGGTGCTTTGAATGAAAGAAAGCATGGATGTACTTTGCAGCTTTTGCGGCAAAACAAGAGAAGTATTTAGGCGTTTTGTTGCTGGTCCAAATGGTGTTTTTATTTGTAACGAATGTATCGACCAATGCATTAATATTTTAGAAGACATGGAAATACGTGAAACAAGCACTTCATTGTCCGATTTTAAAATATATAAGCCAAAAGAAATTGTTGCGCATCTAGACCAGTATGTAATAGGGCAAGATGCTGCAAAAAAATCTTTGGCAGTGGCGGTTTATAACCACTATAAGCGTGTGTCGGAGCTTAATAAGCGCATTATGAAAGAGCGCAGCTTTGGGCAAGAGATATTCCCATCAGACGTTCACCCTGCTGCCCACGAGTATGCCGGCGAATATATAAGCGATTACGAAGACGCAAATTTTGGTGGTTATGAAATTTCACCGGATGTTGAGCTTCAAAAAAGCAATGTGTTATTGCTTGGCCCAACAGGAACAGGCAAAACATTTTTGGCGCAAACTCTCGCAAAGCTACTTGACGTGCCCTTTGCCGTTGCCGATGCCACAAGCCTTACAGAGGCAGGGTATGTTGGCGAAGATGTAGAGAATATACTTTTACGCCTTATTCAAGCCGCTGACGGTGATATTGAAAAAGCAGAGCGCGGTATTATCTATATTGATGAAATTGATAAAATTTCACGCCGCTCTGAAAACCGCTCTATCACCCGTGATGTAAGCGGCGAGGGTGTTCAGCAGGCACTTTTAAAAATACTTGAAGGCACTGTTGCCAATGTGCCGCCGCAAGGCGGGCGCAAGCACCCCAACCAAGACTTTATTCAAATAGATACCACCAATATATTGTTCATTTGCGGCGGTGCTTTTGATGGCATGGACAAGATTATCGAAGCTCGCCTAAACAAAAAAATGATAGGCTTTGGCTCACAGCTTCGTGAGGGAAAAAAGCAAAGTGACGAAGTGTTAAAGCAGGTTACAACAAAAGATTTGCAGCGTTTTGGTGTTATTCCTGAGGTTATTGGACGCTTGCCTATAATTGTATCGCTTAATGCGTTGGATGAAGATGCTTTGGTATCCATAATGACCAAGCCAAAAAATGCTTTAATTAAGCAGTATAAAGAGCTTTTTGCTATGGATGGAGTAGAGCTTGAATTTGACGAGGAAGCTGTTGTGGCAATAGCAAAGCTCGCAATAGAGCGTAATATTGGCGCAAGAGGTCTTCGCTCTATTGTAGAAGGGTTTATGGTTGATGTAATGTACGACATTCCTTCTGACGAAAATGCGCAAAAAGTTATCATCACAAAAGAGGCAGTGGAAAAAACATCCCAACCAACAGTAGTCCATAAAATACTGGACACGAATGAAGCTACGCCAAAATTGGGAGCATAGTAGGGGCGCATATTAGCCACCCGTCTTAATAAGGAGGCACTCAAATGATTCAAGGCAATTTTATACAGCGTGCTATACAAGAGGATTTGGGGACTAATATCCATCTTTTGCACACACGCTATCCTCCCGAACCCGGCGGATATCTTCACATTGGTCACGCCAAAGCCATCACCATAAATTATGGTTTGGCAGAGCAATACGGCGGGCTTTATAACCTGCGCTTTGACGACACAGACCCCACAAAAGAAGATATGGACTATTATGTTGATGTTATAAAAGAATCCGTACGCTGGCTCGATTACGATTTTAAAGATAGGGTATATTTTGCATCGGATTATTTTCAGCAGTTTTACGAATACGCTTTGGTTCTTGTAAAAAAAGGGCTGGCATATGTCTGTGATTTAAATGCAGAGCAAATGCGTGAATACCGAGGGACATTAACACAAGCAGGCAAAAACAGCCCATACAGAGAGCGTAGCGTTGAAGAAAACCTAGACCTTTTTGAAAAAATGAAGGCGGGCGAATTTCCTAACGGCGCAAAGACATTGAGGGCAAAAATAGACATGACAAGCTCTAATATGAATATGCGTGACCCTGTTATATATCGCATCATCCACGCTTCGCATTATCGCACAGGTGATGCGTGGTGCATCTATCCCATTTACGACTTTGCTCATCCTCTTGGTGATGCTATTGAAGGCATTACTCACAGCCTTTGCGGGTTGGAATTTGAAAACAACCGTCCGCTTTATGATTGGTATATCGAAAATATAGGCGGATTTGCCCCAAAACCACGCCAAATTGAGTTTGCGGAGCTACATTTAACCAATACCATTTTAGGCAAGCGCAATATCCGCAAATTAATTGCAGATGGTGTTATTGAGGATTGGGATGACCCACGCCTTCTTACATTTTGGGGTATGAAGCGTAGAGGATACAGCCCTGCTGCAATTCGTAATTTTTGCGAAGAAATTGGTGTGGCGAAGGCTCATTCAAAAGTGGACATTGCTATGCTAGAGCATTTTGTGCGTGAGGATTTAGCACCTAATGCAAAGGTTGTCATGGCTGTATTAGACCCTATTAAGTTAGTTATAACCAACTATCCCGAAGGTCAAATAGAATGGCTTGAAATGCCGAATAACCCTAAAAATCCAGAACTTGGTACAAGGCAAATTCCTTTTGGACGTGAAGTTTATATCGAAAGGGATGACTTTGAAGAAGTGCCGCCGCCAAAATATCACCGCCTTTACCCAAACAATGAAGTGAGGCTTGCTGGTGCTTATTTTATAACATGCACTAATGTTGTAAAGAACGAAAATGGCAATGTGGTAGAAATTCACGCTACATATGACCCAGAAACAAAAAGCGGCTCGGGATTTACAGGACGCAAAGTAAAAGGTACGATTCATTGGGTTTGTGTTCAAAACGCCGTCAATATTAAAGCAAATCTTTACGATTATTTGGTGATTGATGACGAAAATGAAGAAATAGGGTACAGATTTAACGAAAATTCGTTGATGGTGGCAGAAAATGCCGTTGCAGAGCCATCTATAAAAGATGCAACCGAAAATGACCGCTTCCAATTTATGAGAAATGCGTTTTTTTGCCTAGATGTCAAATCATCAGCCCCGAACAAAATGGCATTTAACCGTATTGTCGAAATAAAATCTTCATACAAGCCAAATTAGCAAAAGAATAAAAATCACGACCCGACGCAAAATAGTGTCGAAGGGACGTGATTTTTTGAATTTCCGTATTTTTGCACTAATAGGACTACTGGCATTAATACCGCCATTACTGCCAGCAATAAACGAAAGTCCAATACATGCTGAGGTGATTATAAGCTGTCAAATTTTCAGCAACAAATCGTTAAGAAAAGCAGTTGCGAGTTTAACAGCTGGCGAAATGGTCGAAATATTAGAGGATTTTTCTGAAAAAGTTTATAAAGTTGCAATGACGGATGGCACAAAGGGCTGGATAGATGCAAGAAATATTAAAATACCGCCCGACATCCCGACAGACAAAAGTGTGTTGCCGCCAGCAATATTAGAAGAATTTGTGAACGCAAAAGACTACGCAAGCAAAACAAATTACTTAATTTTAGTTGACATCGGCCGCCAAAAAACCCATGTATTCAATAATTCTGCAAACTATTGGCAACTGCAAAAGTCTTTTGACTGCTCTACGGGTCAAAACACCTCCCCCACAACCCGAGGCATATTTACATTTACAGACCGTGGTGAGTGGTTTTATTCTCACAGGCTGCAAAGCGGGGCAAAATATTGGATACGTTTTAATGGAAATTATCTTTTCCATTCTATTCCCATGGACAAAAACAAAAAACCTCTTGCGGGCGAAGATGTAGTAGGCACAAAGCTGTCAAATGGCTGTGTGCGCTTGACTTTACCCAACATCAAGTGGATTTATGACAATATTCCCGACGGAACAACCGTCGTAATTTTGTAGCCTTTTTCACCTAGCCGTCATAAAATAAGCTAAACACATTTAAAGGACGGCTGGTTACTATGTCAATTTTTGGAAATAGAAACGGCTTTTATAATAGAGGTATGCAATATCCTCCTTATCCGTCGCAATTTGGGTATCCGCCACAAGCACGCCCCCAACATAATGCATGGGGCAGGCGTGGAAGTTTTGGACATCAAATGGGACATATGCCGCAATATCCGCAAATGCCGCAACAAAATCCATACGCACAAATGCCATCAATGCCACAAATGCCCATGAACCAAATGCCGCACCCTCACCAAATGCCCTCTATGCCTCAGCAGCCCCATCAAGGTGCTGCAATGCTAAACCAACACCAACCCCCTATGCCGAATATGCCGCAAGGCTTTCAAATGCCGCAGCCTCAGCAACAATCCCCTGAATACGAGATATACGAAAAAATAAAGCAATTTGCCCAAGGTGAAGCCAATGCATTGCTTTTTTACGAAGCCCTAGCAAGTAACGCAGGTGCGCAAAAAGAACATCTGTTGGAGCTTGTTGAGCAAAAAAGGATAGTCAATAGAGATGCTTCAAATTTTTATAAAATAGCACTTGGTGCAACTTGGAACCCAGAAGAAGTTAAAATTGAAGGAATTCAAAACTTCAATAGCGGGCTAAAATTTGCATTATCACAAGAAGCCCGCCTTTTGAGGGAAGCGTTGCAAATTTACACAAACATAAAAGACGAAGCCCACAAAAAAACAATGAACTTCATTTTATTTAATAAGGTTGCAGATATTGCAGTATTGAGCACATTGTAGCAAAACGGACATCTCTAACAGAGAATGTCCGTTTTGCCTATACTATACGAATATATTGTGCACCCCTACTCAATAATAAAAGATTCTAGCATTTTGCCAAACATTTTTTCCTGACCTGCATGGCGGAAGCCTAGCTTTTTTATAACACCGATAGAAGCAGGGTTTTCTGGATACGACACGGCTATCAGCGGGCGGGTATCATGCGCCGCAAGCACGGCTTTGCCGGCTTCTGTAGCATAACCCTTGCCCCAAGCATTTTCGCCAAAAGCGTACAGTATTTCTTTGCGGCCGCAAGGCAATCCACGCACGCCGCAATGCCCTATCAGTTTGCCGCTTGCTTGCTCCACCACAGCATAAACGCCAAGTCCATGACCCCATGTCATTTCCCAACTATCAATCATTCTTCCGATTTGCTCTCTTGGGACACCTTGTCCTGCCCCTAAATAACGATAAACATTTGGGCTAGTCATTATGTCTGCATATTCCTTCTCATCTTGCGCTACAAAGCGTCTTAAAATTAACCTTTCAGTTGTTATCATTTTATTTGTGCCTCCTCAATTATAAATTTTCCCTACAATTTCAACCGTGTAACAAGTTCATCACCATATTTAATTTCGCCAGTTTCGGCAAAGCCAAGACCAGTGTAAAATTTGCGGGCGGCATGGTTGCTTTCTTTATAGCCCAAATAAAGGTGAACAGCTTCACCTCTGGG
>WRBU01000090.1 GCA_009784355.1 Defluviitaleaceae bacterium | reverse complement strand
TCTGCTTGAGCCTGCGCACGGGTCGCTTCGTCAATTTGTATCATAGTTTCGCCATTAATGACAATATTAGCAGCATTAGATTGTTGATTTAACAACCTTTCAATCATCTCACGGAAAGATTGCACTTGACGGTTATGCTGTTCCATAATGGCATTAAGGTCTGAAGTATTGACCTGCGACGCTGGGCGGGAACCCGTTAAAGACAAAATGTCCTGCGGAATTGGTTGATTACCGATGAGCCCTGTGTTTGTTGCTTCATTTGCTGATGCTGTAACAGGGGTTACGGGTTGGCTTGCAGCATTTTGCGCATTTAATAAATTTAAACTTGTGTTAACATCCATGTCATTTTCCTCCTAAAAAGTCATTTATTATATATCGGCAATAACTTATCAAAACTTAACAAGCTCTTTATTCCGTTTTAATTGCAGCAAGAGCCGAAATGCGGGTCGCACGATGAGCCGGCAAAAAGCCCGATACAAGCCCGATTACAATGGAAAAAGCAAATGCCAAGCCATATAACCATATTGGTACAAAACTAACCAAACTGCCCACTTGAACAGGCATCCATTGAGGCATTTCAAAAAATGCAAAGTTCGCCATATTGTTAAGGAAATAAGAAATTAGCCAAGCCAAGCCCAAGCCAAACGCACCACCCAAAGCTCCTATGAAAGCCGCTTCTATTAAAAACAAGCGGCGAATATCCCCAACACTTGCCCCAATGCACTTCATAACACCAATTTCTTTTGTGCGCTCGTAAATAGACATAACCATTGTGTTGGCAATTCCAATGGCAGAAACAAGCAATACTATAACGCCGATAACAGCCAGCAGGGTTTGCAAGGTTTCTGTGGTTTCACGCTGACTATTTACCCACGTTGCTTCATTGCTTATATTTTGTTCATTGATGCCCAAAGCAATTATGTCGTCAATAACACGTTGGATATTTTGCGGGCTGTCTGCCAAAGCACTTATGCGCCAATACCCTTCATCATTAATCCTTACTATATTGCCGCTTTCATCCATAAAGATGCCGCCGCTCATTCCTCCGCCGCCTTGCTGCTGTTCCCAACGCTCTCTGTCTTCAATGATGCGTTGCACCTGCTCCATGGGCATGAAAGCATTTTGCATACTTCGCCAATCGTCACTGGGTAGCAAAATCCCTCTGCCTTCCGCAATATAAGGTCTAATTGCAGCACTATCTTGCCCCATTGGCGACCCGCCCGGCGGTCTTGGCTGACCAAGTTCATGGCGATACGAAATTTGCAAAGGTACGTTTAAAGGGTCGATTGTCATTGGCGGTGGAGTTATGCCCCTCATTTGCATTTCCCACCAATCCATTTGCGGACGGCGGCTGTCTGCGAACTGCTGCACTACCTGCGAGCCAAAAACAATCTGCCAATCGTCGCTGTCATCCAAACCTTGTCCCTCTAAAACTTGAAAGCCGAAGGCTTCCATAGCTTCAGGAGTAATGCCTATAACCCGTACCCAGCGAGCAATATAAGGACCAGCCATTACGTTTATGTTTGTTTCCACTTCTGGAAGCGCAATTACAATGCCTGGTATTGCAGCAATTTGCGCCACAACATTGTCATCCAAAACGGCAATTTCACCAGGTTCGGGCTGCCACGGACGCCAAATTTCAATACGCAAAGCCCTATGCCCCATGGCGGCAATTTGTTCATCAAAGTTCATATTAACGGCAATACCCAATGACATCATTATAATTATAGAAGTTGCCCCAATAACCACACCCATAACGGTTAGAAATGTGCGCAGCTTACGCTTAAGCATGTTGCGCATTGCCATTGCAATTAAATCAATAATTTTCATTCATTCTCACATCCCCCTATGGACAGCTTCTTACGCCAAAACCGCTGTTCGCCAGTATTATTAAACATCAAAATCATCAAAATCTTCTTTTTTTGCACGTTTTTTACGAATAACGATTATTGCTGCAATGCCGACAGCAAGCACGACACCGCCGCCTATTAAAATCCATAATAAGGTATTATTAGAACCATCCTCTTCCTCACCCCATGGACCTCCATCACCAGGGAAGCCGCCATCTGGTGGCCAGCGGTCATCTCCGCCGCCTTCCCAGTCGCCTCCTCCAAAACCGCCCGTAACATAAAGATGAAATTCACGTATGATGGTGTGTTCTTGAGCCATAACGTCCTCAAATGTAGTTATCATATACAATGTTTGCTGTCCAGGCATAATAGGGGTTATGCTACCCCAAAATTGCCCGCCATGACCAGGTTGAACATTACCAAATCTTTCGTCAGCTTGAGATGTGTCAAAGCCGTCACCTTCAAAATGTACTCTGAGGTTAAACACAGTAGAGCGTCCGCTGTTATGAACGTTAAAAGATGTCGTCATCGGACTTCCAACACTTGGCATCATAAAACTTGGGTCGCCCAACTCCACACGGCTTTCTTGACGTACATTTATGCCAATATTTTCTCTTGCTGTAATTTCATTGCCTTCTTCGTCTTCATAAACAAAGTGTACAACAATGGTATGATTCATGGGTGCGGCATCAGGAATGGCAAAAAGTCGTATGTGATGCTGCGCCGTAGCACGAGGCGAAATGCTATCAATAAAGAAAGTATTAGAAGCATTTACAGGAGTGAAAACCGCACTTGGGGTGGTTTGACCGCCAGGAGCTGTCGCTGTTCCAATAACTTCCAAAGTTACACGCATATTCGATATTGTGCGAGCTGAATGGGTGTTTTGAAGTGTTAAATATAAATCAAATTCAGTATTAGCCATTACCATAAGCGGGTCTACCGTGTAATCACTAATAATAACTCGAGGAACAGACTGGTTGCCTCCATCTACGCCACGAACCGATATTCCGCTGTATTGCTCAAAGGTCTGCGTTGCTTGACCATCGTTGTAAGAAACAGTAAAGCCCACATTATGAAAACGGTTTGTAGCGGTCGCTGTCGGAGCAAAAGCAAATTCAAATGCACGGCTTTGCCCAGGTTCTAAACTTGGCATTGTTTGTATGCTTGCAAGGCGGGAAACCAAGCCAGTTTCAGGCGTAGCAGTAATACGTACATTGCGGGCAATCGTTTCACCTAAATTTGTAACTATAAGGGTTATTGCCGCTTCCTGTCCGCTGGAAAATTGTGCCGTCGGTGCAATAATGCTCGTTATTTGCAAATCAGCTCTTGCACCTTCTGCTTCTGGCGTAGTTACAGCCATGCCGCTAAACTGTTCAAAAGTTTGATTTTGTCCGCCGTCATGATAAGCGACAGTGAAACCTATATTATGAAAACGGTTCGTAGCCGCCGATGTTGGTGCAAAAGCAAATTCAAAAGTGCGGCTTTGTCCCGGCTCAAGGGCATCAAGAGTTTGTATGCTTGCAAGGCGGGAAACAACTCCTGTTTCAGGAGAAGCTGTAATACGGACATTGCTTGCCCTGCCAACACCTATATTTTGTATTGTAATAGAAAAGCGAGCTTCTTGTCCGGGCAAAAATGAGCCCGACGGCGCAGAAATAGCAACAATACTTATATTTGCACGCTCTGCAGAGGCTTGGTCGCCTACCGCAATGTGATAATTTACAGTTTCACCGCCAACAGGTGTCTGATGGTCGTGGCGAAGAGTTATTGAAATTGGGTAAGAACCAGAAGTCGCTGCCTGCGCGGTCGTTAGCTGTATAGCTACTTCACGGGTTCCAAATGCAGGTATTGTACCAATATTGCTGGAATTTGTACCACGAATTTGCAAAGCCCCGCTTGGTATAGCCCAAGATAAAGTGGTATTTACAGCATCCACTGCCGTTGTGTTACGCAAGGTTACATTAAATGTAAAATTTTGTCCAGCACCCACTCCGCTTGGGGTCGTGGTGAAAGACTCCATAACTACGACAGGCCGAAGTGCATCTGGAACAGCAATAACAACAGGTATAACAATTTCATCAAAATTAACGGCATTACCTCCGCCAATAGTGTGAGAAAATTCTATGCGTCCGTTTTGTGAACCAGCGGGTGCGTTTTCTGCCGCCGTTAAGCGAAAGTTTATTGTGCGTGTGGCATTTGCATTAAGTGAAAACTGAGACAAATTACCTTCTATTTCCACAGTTACATTCGGATTTCCCACAAAAAGACGCGGCAAGAAATTGATATTTGTAATATTAGTAGAACCAAAATTGCGTACAGTAACAGGCACTACACGGGATTCCCCAGGAGCAAGTTCAACTGGGGCTGTCGGAGATGTGATGCTAATATTTTCCCCAGCAGAGCCGTCCTGTCCGCTACGTGTAACAATAATTGGTATGTTGACAGATATTTGTTGCGCAGGCAAACCAGTACCAGTTTGAAGCCAATTCGCAAGCAAGGTCAATGATGTTTGCCCTTCAAAGCCATGCATTGCCGTAATTTCAATAACTAAATTTCTGCTGGCAGGACCGTGCAATGTGCCCCCATTTGTTATGCGTGCGTTTAAAATATGCGCCATTTCTTCCTGCTGTCCCTGAGGAAAGCCAATGTCGGTTACAACAAATCCGCTTGGCACATCCAGCCCCACGCTTACAGACCTAGTTTCTCCCGCGGGAATTGTCGTTGTGCTTGGGGCAGAAAGACTCGGTTGTGCCAAAGCAGTTAGCGGAGCAAAGGCCGACACCGCACCAAAGACCATTATAAAAGCCAAAAATTTTGTAAGTATTCGCTTTTTCATATTATCCTCCCTTAATTTGAAATGCCAAAATCAGCATCCCCTATTTCGACCTTTTGTGCCGAAACATCTTCAATTTTTTCTATTTTTCCATCAGATATATAAATAATCTCATCGCAATATTTGGAAAGTTCTAAATTGTGCGTGACCAAAATCATCATTTGGTTGTGTTTTTTTGCCATGCCGCAAATAAGATTCATCATTTCTGTGGTTGTTTTTGTGTCAAGGTTGCCCGTTGGCTCATCCGCAAAAACAATTTGGGGGTCATTTACAAAGGCTCGCGCAATAGAAACACGCTGCTGCTGACCGCCAGACATTTGGCTTGGTCTATGTTTGTATCTCTCACCCAAGCCCACCGCTTGCAGCATAGCCATTGCCTTTTTATTGCGTACGCGCTTTGACATCCTTCGGAATATAAGAGGTAAAGTCGTATTTTCAAGGGCTGTTAGAGTGGGCATGAGGTTATATTGTTGAAAAACAAAGCCAATATATCGTTGCCGAAAGAGAGCTAGTCTTCTTTCGCTCATTCGCCCAATATCACGCCCTTTAAATATTATTTCACCCTTCGTTGGCTTTTCTAGCCCCGCAACAATATTAAGCAAGGTTGACTTACCCGACCCAGAAACCCCCAAAAGACAATAAATTTTGCCTTTGTAAAAGTCAAGGTTCACATCATTTAAAGCCACTATACGCTCTTCGCCCATGCGATATATTTTACTTACCCCTTTTAACTGTACCACAATTTCGGATGCGGCGTTATTTTTGCTGCTCAAAAGCCAATCCCTCCTTTTTATGTATCCCATAGTATTTCTTGCCCAAGTACCCTACGCGGCTTAT
>WRBU01000089.1 GCA_009784355.1 Defluviitaleaceae bacterium | reverse complement strand
CCCGCATCATCTATCATATCCTCGTATTTTTTTACATGGTCTATATTCAGCTTGCCAATAGAGTTAGACTTTGCCATCTCTGCCGCTTTTTGTCCTGTCAGCCTTCCAAAAACAATAACGTCAAGCATGGAATTTCCGAGCAGTCTATTTCTGCCATGGATACCGCCAGCGGCTTCGCCAGCTACGAATAAATTGGGGATGCTTGCCGTGTTTCCGTCTGTTTCAATATCTATGCCGCCATTTTGATAATGGAAAGTTGGATAAACCAAAATGGGCGTTTTGCGCAAGTCCATGCCATAATTAAGAAACATACGCAACATTCCAGGTATGGCAGAGGCAATTTTGCCTTCCCCATGAATCATATCTATAAGCGGGGTATCAAGCCAAACTCCACTGCCCTGCCCTGTGTCAATGCCAAGCCCACGCTCGCCGCATTCACGAATTATAGCAGAGGCTGCCACATCACGGGTTTCAAGCGGATGTACAAATGCCTCGCCGTGTACGTTAAGCAGTTGCGCACCGATAGAGCGGACTTTTTCTGTTACCAAAGCACCAAAAAGCTGGCTGGGAAAAGCAGCCCCTGATGGATGGTATTGGATGGTGTCTTGGTATAATAAATTACAACCAGCACGATACGCCATAACCAAACCGTCTGCTGTTGCTCCGTAATGATTAGTCGTTGGGAAGCCGTGGTAATGCATACGTCCAGCACCGCCCGTTGCCATTATAACGGTTTTTGCACGGGCAACCAAATATTCCCCTGTAAGCATATTGGTCAAAACAGCACCTGCCGCCTTGCCCTCTTCATCAAGAATAAGCTCCAAAGCCGCTGTAAATTCAGCAATTTGTATACCCAAGTTTTGCACTTCGTCTTTAAGAACACGGGTAATTTCTGCACCGGTATAATCCGCACAGGCGTGCAAACGCTTGCGGGAAAGTCCGCCGCCAGGGAAGGTCATCATTGTGCCGTCTGTATGTTTGTCAAACATAACCCCAAGCTCGTTCAGCCATTTTATAGCCCCTGGACCATCCATAACCAAGCGTCGCAAAAGCTCGGGCTTGTTGGCATAATGTCCCCCGCCAAAAGCGTCCAAATAATGCTGCATGGGGCTGTCATTTTCTTTATCCGCCGCTTGTATGCCGCCTTCTGCCATCATGGAATTGCTGTCGCCCATGCGCAATTTGGTAACAATGAGTACCTTTTGCCCTGCATTATGCGCTTCGATAGCCGCCGCAGCACCTGCCGCACCGCCGCCAATAACCAACACATCAACGTCAAATTCCACATTGTCAAGATTTATATTAACCTCTGTTAGTTTGCTTTTGCTGTGAAGCAGTGCAACTAGCTCTTTCGGTGCTTTTTCGCCTGTATTTGCACCGATCTTTATTGTATCAAACCCTTTTTCGCCGTAATCCGGATGAAATTCCTTTAACAAAGCGGTTTTTTCATCAGCATCCATACGGCGGGACTCTGTTTTAAGCCTTTCTTGGCGGTTTGCCTCTACTGCCTGTATGGATTCCAGCATATGCGGCAAAAAAGGTGAAATGTTTTTTTGCATATCAGCCACCAATCCTTTCTACTGTATATCCAGCCTCTTGTAGCAACTCTATAATTCCGCCCTCTACAATAAAGTGCAATAAACCCACCATAAAGAAAACATTTTTACCATCAGCCATATATCCCCTTGCAACTTGGGTCATATGTATATCTCTTTGAACCATCATTGCGTCGTGGTACTCGGCCGCAAGGGTTGCACCTAGTCTTTCATTTTCTTCATTAGTCGCCGTCAGGATAGCTTGATAGTCCCCGCGAAGCCACATTTCAAGCAGATTAGCTTCGTATTCAGCATACATGTCAATATTTTCAAAAGCCGTCACCATATCTTCTAGCAAGGCAATTTGTAAAGGCATGGAGAAATTTGCGAGCATTTGCATTTGGCTTTCGGCAGATTCTACCTCTAAAATAGGCATGTTCTGCTGGGCTGCCTGTTGCATAAAATAAATGTCTATGCCGTATTCTGCCGACCATCCCGACAAATTTACCGCAAGCTCCGTCAAAGCAATCCACCACATAACGGGCTTGAATATTTCACCGCTCCACGGCATTTCATGCTCTGCAAAAATATCACTTGCTCTTTGCAATAAATTTTGACCTATATCGTCAGCAACGCTTCTGCCGTAGGTGTACATGAAAGGCATAATCATAGCCATTTGTTCTTCAAAGCTAGGCTCATTTAAAATGTCAATCTCTACCGCCAAATAATCACTTCGGTTAAAGGCATCCATTACAAAACTAGGCAATGGATAAATGCCCGCTTCGGCAACGTGGATAGAGCCAAAAAGGTATATGCTGTTACCTTCGGGCGATGTAGCACGCCACAAAAGCGGTGTTGCATCTTGACTGCCCGCTTCGTTGTTTTCATTTTGGCAGGCCGTCAAAAACACCAAGACTGCAGCCATAATGCAGCAAAGCAGTAATAATTTTCTTGTCATAATGATAATATCCTCCGTTAAATTCCATGTTTTTTCTTTGTTCTTGCCAAAAGGGCTACCACATCAATGCTGATTTTAATTTCTTCATCGGTCATGTTAGGTATGGGCCCCATTTCCAGCGCACGTTTCATCATATCCAAACCAAGCTCATATTCGTCGTGTTGCATAGCATGAATTTGCCCTAAATGCCACATGGCTTCAGAGCTTTTGCTTGCGGCACGTTCAAGCCAATGCTGTGCTTGTTTTATATCCACATCAACACCGCCCATGCCTGTATAATAGGCTTGTCCAACGGCAGTCATTGCATTGATTTCACCTCGCTGTGCCGCTTCGATAATGCCTTGAAAATCAATCAATGCTTGCGCATAAGTGCCATGGGGCTGTCCCGTCAGTTCATCAATTTGATGCTGTGCGTTTACGTCGCCTTTATTCGCTCTTGATATTAATTCTTTTACGTCGCTCATACAGCCTCCTAGCAAAAGTTATTTTTCAATTTCACGGCTATCGTAAAGTTCTTTTAACTCCTCTTTCGGCTTTGCAATAAATTCATCCATTTCTTTATCAAATTCACCTTTTGCAATAGCATTTGCACGTTCGGTGTTATGATTTGCTTCAGGAGTAATGTATTTGCCCGTCAAACGGCGTGCCAACAGCCCCACAAGGTTGTGGGAGATATTTGCAGGGCAACGAGCAGAGCATATGCCGCAAGCTACGCAGTCAAAGCTCTCGTGGGCGCATTTTTCATAGTCCCCACGTTTGGCGTATGCAATATATTGCATAACGTTTAAAGCACGGGAACAGCTTTTTGTGCAAGCTCCACAACCAACACAGGCATAAATTTCCGGAAAAAATTCCATCATAACATTGTCGGTCGGCTTTATTTCATCGATATTATATACCTTGTTATTTAGCGGGAAAAAGGGTAGTGTCGCAATATACATCCCGTCTTCCACTTTTGTTTGGCAACTTAACGAAAAATGCGGACGGTTTTCCCCCACAATGCGGTACACCGTAGCACACGCACCACAAAACCCGTGGCGGCATCCACAGCCACGTTTGAGTTGATACCCACAATATTCCATTGCCGTCATTATTGTTAAATCAGCAGGCACTTGATAATGCTTGCCGTCAAAATATACATTTGCCATTTCTTGCATTTTATCACCCCAAATATTTTAAGCTGTTGTAAATTTTCATAACATTCGATAAGTCTTCGTTTGATATTGTTCCTAGCAATTTAAGAATAGAGGCTTTCTCTATCACGAGCTTTCTTGAAATCCGTACAGTTGAAGGCTTATCTAATCCAAATGTATTCCATTTTTTTATTGCGTAATCAAATCCATTTCTTGGTGGAGAAGTGGTCATTTTTAAAATCAAAATTTCTAGCGTATCTTGATAGCGTTCTATTATCAATGAAGGTCTTATTTTAAATTGTTTTTTGTCTTCGTCAAAAGGATACCTGACCAAGATAATATCACCAACCTTTATTTCGTCCATCGCTTGCGAGCCTCCATCATCTTTTCATGGCAGGCATTAATTTCTTCTTGCGTGCAAAGAGCTTCGTAATACTCATCTTCGCCATCATCGTCGTCAGCATCAAAGCAGGCTTCGCCGTATTCGTTGTATTTGTATCCTCCATACAGCACCGCTTTAATAATTTCTTCACGCTCACTTTTAGGCAAACAGGCTATTCTGGCATCAATAGCTTCGTTGCCAGTTTTTTCGGGCAAGACTTTGTCGTCTAATAAATGTAATAGTATGCTACCACCAGACATCTCGATTTTAAATTTATCGCCATCTTTTGCGTCAAGCAAATTTAAGATGTCTTGTGGTAATTTTATCAAAGAATTTTTCATTACTTCAACCAACATGCTTCACCTCCCACCTAATCTCGTTCCAACAATCAGAACATTTGCTAATTAACGTACACTCGCATCCACTATTATTTTCTTTAAGTAGTGTACAGATATTACATGAGTACCAATTCGTAGCTTGCACCTCCTAAAACTCATCAGGAATATGGTCAAGTTCATCCACCCTAAACACAGGGCCATCTATGCAAACATATTTTGGTCCAATATTACAACGCCCGCATTTGCCAATGCCGCATTTCATACGGAGTTCTAGGGTTGTGTAAATTTGTTCTTTTTTGAAGCCCATGTCTAAAAGGATGGCAAGCACGAATTTTATCATAATAGGCGGCCCGCATACCACCACCATTTTGTCGGTAGAAAAGCCTATTTTTTTGAAATAATCGGGGACATAGCCAATGTGTCCATCCCATGTGTCGTCGGGTTGGTCTATGGTTAGATATACATTTGTATTTGGCACATTTACCCAAGATTTTTCGATTTCTTTGCGGTATACTAGGGCATCTGCTGTTCTTGCTCCATATAATATGTCTACATATCCGTAGTCCGCACGCTTGTCAAAAACATATTTGATAACAGAGCGCAGGGGTGCAAGAGCAATGCCCCCCCCTACAAAAAGAATGTTTTGCCCTTTCAATGCGGTGTCTACCGGAAAAGCGTTGCCGTATGGGCCGCGGATGGTGATTTGGTCGCCCGGCTCTAGCTTGTGCAGGTATTCTGTTAGCACTCCAACCCGCTTGATGCTAAAATCCATAAATTTTGTGTTTGTCGGGGATGATGATATAGAAAACATAGCCTCGCCAACCCCAGGAATACTTAACATAGCACATTGTCCCGGCATGTGGTCAAAAGCCTTGTTGCCTTTTTCGTCCACCACCCGAAAAGTTTTTACGTCAGAGGTTTCTTCAAAAATTTCTGTGATAATTCCTACTTTTGGTATATGCTTGTCAATATTATTGCACATTTTCGCCGCCCCCCAAAGACTTTATGACTTTAAGAATATTTAATGAAACAGGACATTTGTTCACGCAACGCCCACAACCAACACAACCAAATTGCCCTTCATATTTTTCAGGATGATACAGCAATTTATGCATGAAGCGTTGGCGAAAACGCTCTTTTTGGGTAAAGCGTGGGTTGCCGTGAGCCATAAGGGT
>WRBU01000088.1 GCA_009784355.1 Defluviitaleaceae bacterium | reverse complement strand
TGGCATCAGTTTGATGGTCGTTTGGATTTCTCTCTTTTCGTTTTTGATGCAGAAGATTTTCTTGAATGGATGAAGCAAGAGTTTCCTGAATTATGGAGAGAATAAGGAGGATTTATGAAGTTTAATGCGGAATATTTTAAACAAGTTTTAGTAGATATTTTGGGCATTGATAGCCCGACAGGTTTTTGCGGGGTAGCAATTACCCGCATAAAAGAAATTGTGGACGGCATGGGATACGATAGCTACACCACTCACAAAGGTAATTTGGTTGTGAATGTTAATGGCGCAAGCGAGCGCAAAATTGGCATTTCCGCCCATGTTGATACATTGGGGCTTATTGTTAAAAGTGTTAAGGATGACGGAACGCTTGCTTTCACAAAGGTCGGCGGGGCAACCCTTCCCACTTTGGACGGTGAGTATTGCAAAGTTTACACCCGTTGCGACAAAGTTTACACAGGCACAATTTTGTCAAATTCCCCAGCTTCCCATGTTTACGACGATGCCGACGAAATAAAGCGCGATACTAAAAATATGCATATACGTCTTGATGTTTTAATGGATGGCAAGTACCCCGATGACGACTTCGTAAAATCCCTAGGGATAATGGCTGGCGATTTTATTTGCTATGACCCAAAAACGCAAATGACCCCCGAAGGTTTTATTAAAAGCCGATTTTTGGATGACAAAGCTGGGGTTGCCCTCGTGCTTGCTATGCTAAAACATTTTAAAGATGAGAAAATCACACCAGCTCACAATATTTGCGTGGTATTTAGTACATATGAGGAGATTGGGCATGGCTTATCCCATCTGCCCCATGACGTAGAGGAATTTGTTGCAATAGACATGGGGTGCATTGGTGATGACTTAAACGGAAGTGAGTTTGCCGTGAGCATTTGTGCCGCAGACAGCAGCGGTCCGTATAATTACGAGCTTACAACCCGCCTTATCAATCTCGCAAAAGACAACGCCATCGAACATGCCGTAGATATATACCCATATTATGGAAGCGATGTTTCTGCCGCCCGCCGCGCAGGACACGATTTTAAAGGAGCATTGCTTGGTCCCGGCATTGCAGCAAGCCACGGCATGGAGCGCACTCATATTCTTGCCTGTGAAAATTCATATAAGCTCTTATATCTTTATCTCACAACGTAGGAGGATTGCAGAACCCCGCAGTGGCAAAGGAGTAAAATTATGGATGCAATTAACCGAAGTTTTGCACAACACAAAGAAAACTTTTGCAAAACCTTAAACCTACTTAATAGAAATATTAGAGTTATAAATGAAGCCGATGAAATTCACATTGCTGCAATGCTGCATTTTTTTGAAATATCCTTTGATACTAATTCCATTTAAAATCATAGACTGCTCTCCTTCACTATTCCCAAACGCCTTGCGTTTGGGGCTCAGTCGGCACTCCATGTATTAAATTGGAATTAGTATGAATCGGCTTGGAAAATGCTTATGTTTCATTTGCAAATACATGACGGCATTAGACAAACAAGCCCAAAGACGGTGATTAGAGCCGCCTTCGCTCAAAACCATATTTCTGACGGACATTTGTGGATGGAAATGGCAGATGCCCGTAACAGAATTGTACACACTTATGATGAAAATGTTGCCGCAGCAATATTTAACGACATTAGGGAAAGATTTATTGATGCTCTTGTAGAGCTTGGTGGTGATTTTGGATGTTTGGATTAAGACAAAGCGACATTGATATTATACAAAAAATAGGAAGAGATAATCCAAAAATTATGCGGATTTTTGTCTATGGCTCACGTAGCCGAGGCAATTATAGAAAAGGAAGCGACGTGGATTTGGCATTTGTTGGCGAAGTTTCTTCTCGTGATATTGCTTGGATTTCTTCGGAATTAAACGAAGAGTTGCCAACTCCATATTTTTACGATGTTGTGCATTACGACACCATAGCGGACGAAGATTTTAAACGGCGTGTCGCCGAAGAAGGGAAGGTTGTCTATGAAAGAATTTAGAGTATTGTCGCCAACGGCCATTTTGGGCTACGGCTTCCCCGCCGCTTCTTTTGAAGAAGGTATGCGGCGCAAGCCCCACGCTATTGCAGTAGATGCTGGTTCTACCGACCCTGGGCCTTATTACCTTGGCAGCGGAAAGTCTTTTACAGACCGAGGAGCTGTCAAGCGTGATTTGGAATTTATGCTGGTTGCCGCAATAGAGGCTGGTATACCGCTTATAATCGGTTCTGCAGGCGGTGCTGGTGCGGATAGTCATTTGGAATGGAATGTTGACATTGTGAAAGAAATTGCACAAGAAAAAGGATTGTCCTTTACCGCTGCTGTGATTTCTTCACAAATTGACGCATCGTTGCCTTTGGCGGCGGGCGGTGAAACGCTTTCCCTGCAACAAATGTATCCCGCCCCCATGCCAACAAAAGAGGATATTGAAAACAGCACGAATATTGTTGCGCAAATGGGCGAAAAACCTTTTATAGATGCTTTGGATATGGGAGCGCAAGTAATTATTGCAGGACGGACTTACGACCCGTCTGTTTTTGCCGCCCCTGCCATACGTGCTGGCTTTGATAGGGGTCTTGCGCTTCATATGGGCAAAATTTTAGAATGTGCCGCAATAGCGTCAACCCCCGGAAGCGGAAGCGACTGTATGTTTGGCACATTACGTGAAGACCATTTTGAGCTGGACACCCTTAACCCAGCCAGAAAATGCACTACCACATCCGTTTCCGCACACACCTTATACGAAAAAAGCGACCCGACAAAATTGCCGGGGCCCGGTGGTATTTTGGATTTAAGAGATTGTACTTTTGAACAAGCAAGCGAAAGCAGTGTAATTGTGCGTGGCAGCCGTTTTGCTCCTGACGAAGGGCAATCCTTTGTGAAGCTGGAAGGGGCAAAACTGGTTGGCTACCGCACTGTGTCCTTTGCCGCTACATGCGACCCTATTATGATTGGAAAAATGGACAGTATTGTCACCTCCGTAAAAGAAAAAGTAGCAAGCAACTTTGAAGGCAAGATTAGCGGATACTTTTTAGACTTTAAACTATATGGTGCAAATGGCGCATCGTTTTATACTACAAATGGCGAGCAGTCTGTTGCGACCCCTGCAGAAGTTGCTATCATCATCGAAGCCGTCGCAAAAACAACAGCAGATGCTGACACCATCTGCTCTTTTGCCCGCTCTACCCTTCTTCACTTTGGCTATGAAGGGCGCAAGTCCACGGCTGGCAACCTAGCTTTCCCCTTTTCCCCAAGCGACTTTTCAGGCGGAGCAGTTTATGCATTTAGCGTTTATTGCCTAATGCCCCATGATGATGACAATACAGAGCTTTTCCAACCAAAAATTGTACATGTAAAGGACGGTGGATGGAGTGTATAAACTAATTGACCAAGTTGATGTGGTGCGCAGCAAAAATTCAGGGCCTTATGAACTCACTTTTGACATTATGTTTAAAGACAAGGGGCATTTTGACGCTTTTGTGGACAAGCAGGTGATGACCGAGGCTGTCTTTGCACAACTGTACGGAATTAATGTTGATATGGTAAAATCTGTAATATCTTTTGCTCCGTCTAAAGCTGTTAAAATAACAATAGTGCGCCCTATGGCTTCAGGTGATTTAGGCGAAAAAGACATTTACGGGGCACAGCAACATAGCCCGCTTTTAGGCTTTACGTATACATTGTGATTGGGGGTGGCAGTATGAGAGAAATACACATTGAAAAAATAACCGAAGTCGTTGCAGAGCTTTGTATCAAAGCCTGCTTAATAGTTGACCCAAAAATCCGTACCCATATCGAAAATGCAGTCAATACCGAAACAGGGCTTGCCAAGCAAGTGCTTGAAAATATGTTGCAAAACCAAGACATAGCTCGCACGGAGCGTCTGCCTATATGCCAAGACACGGGCATGGCAGTTGTTTTTGTTGAAATTGGGCAAGATGTGCGCATTGTGGGCGGTTTGTTGGCTGATGCTATTAATGAAGGGGTTCGAAAAGGCTATGAAGAAGGATTTTTGCGCAAGTCCGTAGTGTCCGACCCTATTCACCGAACAAACACAAAGGACAATACGCCAGCCGTTATACATTACAACATTGTATCTGGCGATGGGTTTAAAATTACCGTGTCGCCAAAGGGTTTCGGCAGTGAAAATATGTCCCAGCTTAAAATGCTTGTACCTGCAGACGGCATTGAGGGCATAAAAGATTTTGTGCTAAAAACCGTTACAGAAGCAGACTCCAACCCATGCCCGCCAATTATTGTTGGTATTGGCATTGGCGGAACTTTTGAATATAGTGCGGTAATGGCAAAGAAGGCTTTGCTGCGTCCATTAGGGCAGCCAAACCACGACCCATACTGGGCTGGCATAGAGCAGGAACTGCTTGCAGAAATTAATTCATCAGGCATTGGTCCAGCAGGGCTTGGCGGCAAAACAACCGCAATGGCGGTGCATATAAACACCTTTGCCACCCACATTGCGGGCCTGCCCCTTGCCGTAAACCTAGGCTGTCACGTCAATAGACACGAGGAGGCGAAATTATGATAAAAGAAATTTTTACCCCTTTGTCGGACGCAGTCATAGCAGAGCTTAACATGGGCGAAATGGTGCATATTACAGGTGAAATTTACACAGCCCGTGATGCGGCGCACGCAAGGCTGGCGCAAATGGTAACCCAAGGACAAAAAATGCCCTTTGACTTTGAGGGCAGTATCGTTTTTTACGCCGGCCCTTCACCTGCCCCAGACGGCAAGGTTATGGGGTCAATAGGCCCAACAACAGCGGGACGCATGGACATTTTTTCGCCGCTTTTAATTAGTCACGGGCTTAAAGCTATGATAGGAAAAGGATTACGCTCTGATACTGTACGTGGAGAAATAAAAATACATCGTGGCGTATATTTTGCGGGCGTTGGTGGTATTGCCGCCCTTATGTCCCAAAGCATAAAAGCGGTGGAAACTGTGGCTTTTGAGGATTTAGGCACAGAAGCAATCCGTAAGCTAACAGTTGAAAAACTGCCTGTAATTGTGGCAATAGACAGTAAAGGGAATTGCATTTATGAGCGATAAATTAGGCAAAACCATTGTGATAACGGGCAACGGCAAAGGCAAAACCACAGCCGCCATTGGCTTAATGACCAAATTTACAGACATGGGCAAAAAAGTCTATTTTGGGCAGTTTATGAAAGGCGATGAATACAGCGAGATAATAGCCTTGCGGCAAGAATACCCGCAAATTACCATTGACCAATATTCGGGCAGGCTAATTTTGGGGCGTGAAGCTGATGAAATGGATATTGCCGTTGCACAGGCGGGTTTGGAGCGTGCAAGTCAAGCTCTTTTCTCCAATAAATACGACATTGTTGTATTGGATGAAATAAATGTTGCGGCTTTTTTACAACTCATTCCAACCGCCGCCATTTCCGACCTAATTGCCCAAAAGCCCGAAGGCATGACATTAATATTGACGGGTCGTTATGCCACGGAAGAGGCAATCGCAACCGCAGACCATGCCTACGATATTGAAGAAATAAAACACTATTTTTATCAAGGCATCAATGCCCGCAAAGGAATTGAAATGTGATGTATATACAGTCTGCCCGTTTAGTTTTTCACATTCCGCACGCAAGCTCG
>WRBU01000087.1 GCA_009784355.1 Defluviitaleaceae bacterium | reverse complement strand
TTCCGCCACTCGTCGTCAGCAGAACCCGCACGACCCTTTGGGGTCGAGCGGAACCTGCTTCCTAGATTGACGAAAATTCAGCTCTCAAATCCGCGCAACCCATTAATGTGAACACGCTCTAATTCCAATTTAATACATGGAATTAGCGTTATTTTCCAAGTTTGCAAAGTAAAATCCAAGCGCAGGCTCAATAAAGTCTTTGGGCGAAAATTTTTGCTCTTTGGATGCTACTTCTGCAATTTTACTTAATTTAGCAATCAAATCCTCATCCCCGCCTGTAAATTTTATAACAGTTTCCCAATATTCTTTTGCAAAAGCCTGCCCCTGCTCACTTTCGGGTGCTACACCATTTTTGATATACTTCGCTTCCAAACGAATCAAACGTTTAAAAGCATTCATAATCTCCGCACCTTCTTCATCAAATTTTTCACGCAAATACGCAAGCATTTCCTCGTCAAAATATTTGATAAGCCAATACATATCGTTTTCCATTTGCAAATTGCTTACAATAACGGCATATTTGTCAAAATCAACCGTCTGCATTTGCACAACTTCTGCCTTCAATGCCTCAATAACCTCCAAAGACTTTTGCAAAGACCGCATTTTTTGTTTAATAGCCTTCGCATTTTCTTCAAGCACCTCTGCCATTTGCTTTGGCTCATCAAAGCAAGCCAACCGACCCTTGATGTCGTCCAAAGAAAATCCCAAATACCGCAATGCTAATATTTGATGCAACTCCACAAGGCTCTTATGGTTATAAAGCCTTCGTCCGCCCTCGCTTTGCGCACTTGGTTTTAACAGCCCTTCACGGTCATAATACTGCAATGTGCGCACACTAACGCCCATCTTCTTCGCTACCTCGCCCACAGTCATAAGCCCAGCGGGTATAGCACGGAATTTTCCCATAACATCCCCCTTCATACTTTATTAACGCTTCACCGTTTCACCCATTATAACTCATAACCTTACGTAACATGCAACCCTTTTTTAAAAAAATTTAAATTTTTTTCTTCACCCATTAAAGCCCAAAAGCAACCCCAAAACATTTTTGCAAAAAACCCTTGACAAACCAAAAACCATATTATATAATACCCCTTGTGCTGTGTAAGGAAATCTTTTTCACTACGTGAAAAAACACTCCGTAATTCACCCCTTGAAGCATGGGTATGAATTGCTGCGTTGATGGGGAGAAGTACTCAAGTGGCCGAAGAGGCGTCCCTGCTAAGGATGTAGGTCGGGCAACCGGCGCGAGGGTTCAAATCCCTCCTTCTCCGTAAATAACAAAAAAGCCTCATCTAATCGGTGCGGCTTTTTTGTTATATTAAGCATAGACTTCAGTCCAAAATTGTATTATAATATAAACCATACGTTCAAAAAACCAAAATATTTGACAAACATGACACACTGTTGTCATATTCGCAGTGCTATTATGGGTTTGCATCAGTAGTCAAAACAAGGAAGTGAAGCCAGTCAATGCGTGAAATATGGGACAGCATTATTTCATATTTTGAAAACAATACGGACGCTTACCTCACCATGCTGTCGCAGCATGTAAGCATAAGCCTTCGTGTTCTTTCCATGTCAATTTTTATTGGCTGTTTTTTCGGCATATTATGCGTAAGGTTTAGCAGGCATCAAAAATGGATAATAGGAACTTTCCAAGTGCTGCGCATTGTGCCAAGCCTAGCAGTTTTGGTTTTGTCAATACGCTTTTTGGGTATTGGTATGGGGCCTGCAATAACTGCCCTCACCTTCCTCGCCGTCCCCCCAATTTTGATGAACACCGTGGCAGGGCTTGAAAAAGTCCCCGTCTTTATGCTGGAAACAGCAAAAGGTATGGGCATGACTCCGCTTCAAGTATGGCTGCGGGTTCGCCTGCCCCTAGCCTTTCCCCTAATTCTTGCAGGCATAAAAACAGCCATGGTAGAAATAGTCGCATCCGCCACAATAGCCTCTTTAATTGGCGCAGGGGGTCTTGGGCAAATTATTTTCCAAGGAATAAGCGTAAGACGAACCGAGCTTTTGCTGATAGGGGGCATATCTGTCGCACTTTTGTCCCTCATTTCAGTATTTTTGCTAGATTTGCTCGACCGCTTTTTTCAAAGATATAAACGCATTTAAAATCAAGGAAGGTGTTAATTATGAAAAAGAAATGGTTTAAAATCACAGCCGCCACCCTTGCGGCGGCATTGCTAATCTTTGCCTTCGCCGCCTGCGGCAGAAACAGCGGTGATGTAATCCGTGTAGGCAGCAAGGACTTTAACGAAAGCCTAATTATTGCAGAAATCTACTCCCTAGCCCTTGAAGCCGTAGGGTTCACAGTAGACCGCACAGGACACAATCTTGCCAGCGGCATAGTACATACCGCCATTGTAAACGGCGAAATAGACCTCTACCCCGAATACACGGGAACAGCCCTCTTAACCGTCCTTGGACTACCCCTAATGACCGACCCCATAGAGGTTTACGAGCTGGTTAAAAGAGAGTATTACGAGCGTTTTCAAATAACTTGGCTGGACCTCACAACCGCACACAACGGGCAAGGAATTGTAATCCGCACGGAGCTTGCACAGGAGCTAGGAATTGTCACCATTTCAGACCTGCAACCCCACGCAAGCAGTCTGCGCTTCGTTTCCACCGCAGAATTTTTAGACCGCCAAGATGGGATGTCCGCAATGGTTGCCGCATTTGGCTCGTTTGATTTTTACAGCACAAATATAATGGGCGGGCTTGCAAGATACGAGGCTCTGCGCACAAATGCGGCAGATGTAAGCGTTGCATTTACCACCGACGGGCATCTTTACAACACCCACTACTACACATTGCTTGTGGAAGATATTGTAATTTGGCCTCCATACAACCTAGTCCCAATAGTGCGAAACGAAGTTTTAGAAGCACATCCAGCCATTGCAGATGCCCTAAACCGCCTAGCCCCCCATCTTACCACATCCGTACTGCTTCATTTAAACTCCCAAGTTGTCGTTTACGGCAGGGATATTGAGGAAGTAGCAAGAGATTTCTTTGAGGCATTGCCATGATGGAGAACCCCGCAGTAGCAATAGAGTACCAAAATGTCGTCAAACGTTTTAAAGGAGCTGCCTGCAATGCAGTAAACGGCGTAAGCCTGAGCATTAATGAAGGCGAATTCATCACAATACTAGGCTCGTCAGGCTGCGGCAAAACCACATTGCTAAAAATGACCAACCGCCTGCTTGACCCCGACGAAGGCAATATAATTTTATTCGGCGAAAATGTGCGTGATGTAAATGAAGTTTTGGTAAGGCGGCGTATAGGCTATGCCATACAGCAAGTAGGGCTTTTCCCCCATATGACAATAGCCGCAAATATAGCAACCATACCAAAACTTTTAAAATGGGACAAAGAGCGTATAAACGCCCGTGTGCGTGAGCTAACCGAGCTGGTAGGGCTTGACCCCGGCGAATTTTTGACAAGATACCCCGCACAGCTTTCAGGCGGGCAACAACAGCGCATAGGGCTTGCAAGGGCTTTGGCAGCAGACCCCAAAATTATGCTGCTTGACGAACCCTTCGGGGCAATAGACGCAATAAACCGCCTTAACCTCCAAGACGAGCTTAAGCGCATCCACAACAGCTTCACAGGTGGCGTGAAGAAAACATTTTTATTCGTAACCCACGACATAAGCGAAGCTCTAAAACTGGGCACAAGGGTAATAGTAATGAACGAAGGCAAGGTATGTCAATTTGACACCCCCGAGAATATAGTAAAAAACCCAGCCGACGGTTTCGTAAAATCCCTAATCCACACACTCCGCAGGGACGGGCCAGCGCACGAAGTGCGCAAGTAACCGCCCGTCTAGCTATCGCTCAGGAAGGACTGACCCAATTTGGAACTAATACAATTCGCCCAAAGAAACCACAACCTACTACTTCGGGCATTAAGCGAACACATCCAAATGGTGCTGATAGCCCTAATTTTGTCCGCCTTACTAGCAGGCTCGCTCACAATACTGGCCATGTTCTTCAAAAGGGCAGGCACAATAATAACCTACCTTTTTTCCGCTATCTACTCCATACCAAGCATAGCCCTTTTCGCCCTTATGATGCCCGTGCTGGGGCTGGGAAGAAACACAGCAATAGTAGTTCTGGTGCTCTACAACCAATTCATACTGCTGCGCAATTTCATAACAGGTCTTAACGAAGTAGACCCCGCCGTGATAGAAGCCGCCACAGGCATGGGCATGACCCGCACCCAGCTAATCTTCAAAATACGCATCCCCCTGTCATTAAAGCCCATTTTCGTAGGACTTCGCCTAGCCCTCGTTTCAACCATTGCAATAGCAATAATTGCCGCCTTTATAGGCGCAGGCGGCATCGGGTTGCTTATAACAATAGGACTGGAAACAGGCAATAACAACAGGCTGCTTTGGGGCGTAATCCTGTCAGCAGGGCTAGGCATCACAGTCAACGCAATTTTAGTTTTCATCGAAAAAAGAATAAAGTAACACCGCCCCAAGCACCCGCAATAACGAATAATGTAGGGGCGGCAATCTGCCGCCCGCTGGAGCTCATGCTTTGCCAAATTCACCCGCAAACCGAAGCGTGGCGGGCGGCGACCCCGCATTGCTTACGCAATGCTCGTGTCCACACCTACGATTGTTAATTTTATCGTCGTCAATACTACCGACAGAATTACACCCCAAAAATAAAGCGGCTATAAACATAGCCGCTGCCAGATTAATTAATCGTTTCATAAGCACCTCTCTTAATGCCTAATATTGCCCCTCTTCAATCATTGCAAGCACTGTTTGCAATGCATCCATGCCTTGACGGTTGAAGTAATGTGGGACTGTACCTGCGTGAAACAAGCGACCTTTGCTATCGGTGTGATACATCATATCAAAACCAATTTCCAAACGCGAATTAGGAAGAGTTACTCTTACTAATTGACCGTAATTTTTCCCACCGCTTATGCCGCCCACCACAGTTGCAAAACCAGTGTGGCTCGCAAATCTTGCCGAAATTTCAGAAGGATAATTTGTTTCGCCGTCAATCAAAAGCCATATTTTGCCATCAAAAGCAGGCTGGTAATCAAAACGACCAAGCAAATTAGGGTTTACGGTTTGCGGCAATTCAAGAACATAGTCAAATCTTGTTATATCTTCGTGTCTTAAATCGGAAAAATACAGCTCGTTTAGTGCATCTACCACAGCCATTCTACGCCTGTTGCCTAGCCCAGAATTAACAAAAATACGTGCAAGTCCGTTGTTTTCCATCAAATAACCATCTACAAAGAAGAGATATGTTTTTTTGGTAAGTGGGTCTGCAATATTTGGGGCAATTATAAGGTCGTTGAAGTTGCGGTGGTTTCCGGTTTGAACCCCTCGCAAATCCACAATTAAATGCTCAAAGTCTTTTATCTCTTCATAAAAATCAAAGATTTTTTCAATAGTAAAGTCAGGGGCATGAAGTAGGGTTTGAAATGCTATATATGCCGCACTTCCTTGGCTTATCACTTTTGTTTCCACTATTGTAGTTTGCTGGATAGCTTCCAGAACTTCTAAAAAAAGCTCAAAGTCCAACCCTTCTACTGATTGTATAAACATCTCCGCAATTTCTCTTCCTACAGTTTCTAATAAATCATTTTGG
>WRBU01000086.1 GCA_009784355.1 Defluviitaleaceae bacterium | reverse complement strand
CAGCACCAAAAACTTTGGTGGCTGACTGGACAAGAGATACAGGCAGCGTAACAATTTCGGTTCAAGGACAAGGCACTATTACATTTGCACCATACACTGGTTCATCACAATCTGCCACAAATGCAACCGGCGCGAATACATTTACTGCCGAAACAGGGGCGTATACGGTTACAGCCGCAGATGGTGCGGGTTATAGAATAAGCCATTTTATAGTTGACGGTGTTAGGGTTGAAATTGCAGACATCAACGGCACTCTTAATAAAAACCAAACGCTGGTTATTGTCGCAGTGTTCACGGAAATAACACTCTTTGAAGTAATTATTCTTGGTGGCGGCACCGGTGCTTTGCCTGCTGCGCCTGACAATTTATTTGAAGAAGGTTATCTTGTTGACGTAATTGCAGGCACAAGAAACGGATGGCTGTTTTTACACTGGAATGTAGACGGCAATGCTACGCTATTAAATGCTCTTACAGAAGCTCTTAACAGCTTCTATATGCCTGACGAAAATGTAACTCTTACGGCATTTTGGGAGCTAGCCAATGCAATAGTTATTGATGTTGATGACGACCGCACAACCACAGTTAATGCACCTGATGATGTTGACTATACCGTGCGTAATGAAAACAGAGATAACATGGTACAAGACGGCGACAATATTATTGTAGTCATTGAAGACCCAAACAATGAAATAGATATTGACGACGATATAATTGTAAACATACCTGATGGATGGCTTGAAGACGGCCGTGTTAGAGATGGGGACTATATTATAATAACCGTCATTCCCCGCTACAACGTAATTATATCTAATGCTGGCACTGGCTTTTCACCTGCAAGCAATGTTTGGTTTAGGTATCAAGACACAGTAAGTATTGATGCTGGCAGCAGGTCTGACTTTACATTTGTTTCTTGGTCTGTGCGAGAAAACTCTCTGGCAGCAGCTCCAACGGGTCAAGTTACCACATTTACAATGCCTCACAACCATGTATTGCTTGCTGTAATTTGGAACACAAGCGTCACTATCGAAGTTGATACAGACCGTGATGTTGACGTAACTGCCCCTGACGATGATTACACAGTAATAAACGAAGGTCCCTCCCGTCCTGACTACGGTGATGAAGGAGACAACATTATTGTAATTATTCCAGACCCAGACAACGAAATTGATGACCCCGATGATGTTGACGTAATAGTTCCTCCTGGATGGGAATATGAAATTGACAGAGACGGCGATTATATTATCGTTACTATCATTCCTCGTTATAACGTAATTATCTCTAATGGCGGTACTGGCTTTGCGCCTGCAAGCAGCGTTTGGTTTAGGTATCAAGATGCGGTAAGCCTTAATTACGGTATCAGAACAGGCTGGACATTTGCTGGCTGGGTTATTTTAAATGACACTTTGGCAGCAGGAGCAATTAACAGCAACCAATTTACTATGCCTTACAACCATGTGTCTCTTCGTGCTACTTGGAGAACGTCTATTGTTATTGATGTTGACGATGACAGAACAACGAATGTTACCTCACCGCCTGATGTAAACCCAGATGTCGGTAACGAAAGCGGTCCAGGAAATATCATCGTTACCATCCCTGACCCAGAAGGCGAAATTGACATTGATGATGACATTATAGTAAATCTCCCTGACCCCGATTGGGTCTATGAAGTTGAAAGAGACGGCGACAATATTGTTGTCACTATCACCCCTAGGTTTAGAGTTACAATAATCGATGGAGGAACAGGTTTTAGACCTAACCACGGCTCTAATGCTTATGACCAGCCTTTCGCCTATGGCGATACTGTAACTTTAAATCCCGGTGTTACTGCGGGACTCAATTTTAATGGCTGGACTTCTCTTGTAGGCATCGAAGCAAGCAATATAAACAATCAGCAATTTGCCATGCCAAATAAGGCAGTGTCGCTGACTGCTACTTGGGTTACAACGCCAACCACAACTACACAGCCACCAGTAACAACGACAACGACACAGGCCACCACAACTCAACCTCAAACCGAGCCAGAAACTGAGCCCGACACAGAGACATCTACCACGACACCTCCAACAACCACTGCACCCGCAACCACAGCCCCAACTACTGCACCTACTACCGAGCCAACAACAGAGCCGGAAGCCGAACCAAGCACAACAGAGCCAACAACCACTGCACCTACTACTACCCTTCCTACAACAGAGCCAACAACACCGAATGGAAATGGCAATGGAACACAAAATGGCAATGGTGGCGGCAATGACCCGCTTACTCCTCCGCTAGCCCAATATCCAGAAAACGAAATAGTACAAGACGGAGACTACTTCTGGGAACTAGATGACCAAGGTGCTCCACTAGGAAGATGGGAATGGGATGAAGCAGAAGAGATGTGGTTATTCGATGACGAAGTACCTCTTGCTTATTTCCCGCCTGTGTCAGCTCAACAAGAGCAACAGGCAACTATGCCCAGAACAGGTGTCGCTTCCATACCAACATTCGTATATGTAGTGCTATTTACTTCTATGGTAGCAACCGTTATAACGGGTCTAGTTATAAAAAAGGAAACTTCTAGAAGCAGAGCGAAGTAAACGATATTGAAATTGCATAAATAACGCTGTTTATCACAGCACAGTCAATTCGCAGACAAAAAACCCCGATTGACTCCTCAATCGGGGTTAAGTCTGTTAAGTGCATCACTTTTATTTTGCTAAATTATCTTAAGTTTTTTGGCGGATTTATCCCGCCATACGTCATGCTGTGATGCTTGACACAGCATCCCATTTATTATTTATTTACATATTAAAAATGTATGGGATTGCGGATATACGATTCCCGCCAAGCGGGATTCTGCAATGACGTGTGTTGGGGTAAGTTTGCTTTTCGATTAAATAGCGTGGATAACATTTTCTACATGCCGCTTTATTTTTATTGAGGCGACGCTTCTTTTAAACTACGGTTAAAAATATATATCACAAAAACAAATAACGCCATACTTACATTAGCAAATATTGTAGAAAACATGCCGCTTCCCACAGTCGGCATAGTAACTGTTATATCCGTATATTCCACACCCATTCTAATAAGCCAATTTGTCATCAAATTTGGGAAACTTACGAGGATTGCAGACAGCACAAAATTTATTAGCATATATACGACAAAAGGATTCACCCCACGCAGGGGTTTTGTGAAGTTATAGCGTACTCCATCACGTATACTGTTTAAGATAAACAAAAGAGGAACGAAATAAAATACAATTACCGATGCCAGCATAGCAAAGACTATCAAAAGCAATAGAGATGAAGGCGACACAGACAAAGCAAGCAGAGTGCCAAAAAGAACGAGTGCACTACCTAGGCTAATCAAAACCAAGCCAATTATCACACTAATTTTAAATAGCTTGATGGCTACAAGTGTCTTGTCGGGGTCTTGTCCTTTTGCTGACGAATGCAACATCCACAAAGCAACGACAGGTAAAAACTGTATCGTAATTGAAATCATACTGAAAAAATTAAAGAAAAACGGAAAAATTTCAAATACGTTTATTACAGCGTAGGTCGTGTACAATATTGTCCCTATTAAAAACATCGGGCTTGTCGCAAATCCATGTAGCTTTTGAGCAAAGCTGCCGTCATACCATGCAGTAGTTGGTTTCATTTTTGTACCTCCATGCCATTTTTCGCCATTATATCACAATTTTTGTATCATGTCAATTTCATACTGTCCCAAGCCACGTCAAAGGCTCCTTGCGCTCCAAGTCTTTCAAAGTTTTTCAAAAATTTATCAGCAAAATCATTTATTTTTTGCTGTGCTTGTTCCTGAAGTTTCTCAATATCATCAATATCAAGCAAAGCGGCATTTTGGCCTCCTAAATTTATTCGGACAAGCCTTCCCGTCAAGCCCATCGTGCTTGACAATAAAATACGAAAAGCCGCTTGCGAATATTGCATGTATTGGTCTGTATTGCCAAATTCCTCCCGCATTGCTCCAAAAGCATTTGTAAGCTGTCGCAGTTGATTTTCAAGAGCTTCTTTCGGGTCAGTTTTGTCCACATATTCACCTAATTGCAAATTCGCAATAGTTTGGCGAAGCGAAAGACGCATTTCGTCGTGCTCGGGTTGCAAATGCCGTAGCATAAGAGTGAGATGTTTCAAGCCATAGAGCGTGGTTTGCTCAATGCCCTCTACACCTTGCTCAATGTCAACCTTTGTGGAAAAGCCATTTTCTCCCGTTTTCCATATGCCAGACGGAGTTACAATAAACCGCACGCTTGTGCCGTTTTCCGAGTCAATCACCGCAAAACGGAAGTTAAAGCCGTTTTGTGCAAGTTCTTCACGCAAAGCCTTTTGGCTCTCCATGTCAATAGCTTCGCCGCTGATATAAATTTGGTCAATAGCTGGTAATGTTTTTACGGATTTTGCGGCAGGCTTTTTGTGGGTGTAGCTTGTTTGCATCACGGCTTGGCTGTTATTCACATTGTTTATCATTTTTATTGCTCCCTTTTGGGGCATCCATGCAAAGAATTTGTCCTTCAGTAATACATCGGCAAAAACTATCCAAATCTTTACAAAAAAGCAGAATTGCAGCGTGCAACTTCGTATCCATGCCGCATTATTAAGTCAAAATCCTGCGGCGTTGGCGTGCGCAATGTGGTTTTATAATTTCGTACATAATGAGCTTGATGTTGCGGAAGACTCTCTGCAATGATTCGCCGCTTTTCGGCAAAGTTTATTGGGGCGTGTTCTAAAATTTCTGTGGCAGAGCGTCCAATGCGCAAATGTATGCCATTGTGCATCTGCCTTATATGGCTATTTATCGTGCGTGTCCGCAATGTGCCAACTTGATCCATGGCAATGTCCAAAAGCCGCTTTGCCTTTGATGATAAAGACAGCCCACGCCGTTTAAAGCCGCTTGACTGCCCTGCATTACTAACAATAATGTGGTCAATGTCATCCGATAGCCTCCCGCCTGCTGGGTTGCTTGATATGTGGAATAAGGCTTCAAGACCCAAATTGTCGTAAACACCGCCATCCCAAAGGTGGTAATGTCTTGGCGGTTTAAATTCAGGGGGCTGCGGCATATTAGGAGGCAACGCAGCCTGCTGCCACCTAAAATCTTTCCATCGCAAAGAATACGGACCAATAAGAAACGGAAACCCCGCCGATGCCGCCATGGCTTCTGCTACAAGTATTCCATGCCCATGAACAATGCCAACCATAAAATCCCCCATTTCTTTTTGGTTGATGTTAAACCGCATACCTGTTTCATATGTAGTGCAATTAGCATCCCAAAGCGGCTCGTAAGTCAAATCTTTCATTGCAATACTTCCAATTTCCCATTTGTCCTCCATAACTCTTGCCAACAATTTTGTGCGCCTATGCAGCCAAAACGGAAATAACCTTAACATAGCAGTCAGCTGTATGTCGTTAGCCAAAATAATTTCTTTGATTTTTGGCAATGTATGACCCAAAAATTCGCTATTCGACGGCCATTTTCCATTAGAATGCACAAAAACAAGACCAGCGCACAAAGACCCGCCAGAAACAGACGAAATTCTTACAATCTCATCCATAACCCCTTGCTCTGCAATCCATTTAAGCACCCCAAGATGATATACCAAAGCACGCATTCCGCCGCCGGAAAGTGCTAACCCAATTCGCCTTTTACTCACAGTTCGCCCCCACTCAAAAAACTCTCCTCCATTCTAATATATTTTTCAAAAAACACAAAAATTCAAAAAAACCTTTAAAATCAAGCCCTTTAAAAAACTTTAAACTTTTTAAAAAAAGACTAAAGTAT
>WRBU01000085.1 GCA_009784355.1 Defluviitaleaceae bacterium | reverse complement strand
CGCCAAAGAGCGTATTTTTGAAAACCAAAACGAAAGCGATTTTTGTGTGCTTAATTACGACAACCCCATAACACATACAATGGCGGACAAAACCCCCGCCAAGACTTTGTTTTTTAGCAAGAGCACGGTTTTGGATGAGGGCGTGTTCGTGGATGGTGATGCAATACGTATCACGCTTTTTAGGCATGACTGTGAGGTTGTAAAGCTGGCTGACGTTGCGGCTCATAATGTGGAAAATATCATGGCGGCTATTGCCCTTACTATTTCCGCTGGTGTGTCTTTGGAAATTATTTCCAAGGAAATAAAAAATTTCAAAGCTGTGGAACATAGGCTTGAATACGTACGCACAATGGGTGGCGTGGCGTTTTATAACGACAGCAAGGCAACCAATGTAGGCTCTGCGCTAAATGCCATTGATGTAATTTCCGCCCAAAACATGCCTATTGTGCTTATAGCCGGCGGGCAGGACAAAAAGCTGGATTTTGGGGACTTGGTCAAGGCTTTCCTAAACTGTGTAAAACATGTTGTGGTGCTTGGTGAAGTGGCAGACCAAATAATTCATACCTGCAGGGCGTATGGATACGAAAACTTTGAAAAGGCAAACTCTCTTAAAGAAGCGGTGGACTTGGCGGCTTTAAGAGCAAGTGCAGGGGATGCGGTGCTATTATCCCCAGCCAACGCAAGCCTTGACATGTTTGACAATTACGAGCAAAGGGGTAGGGTGTTCAAAGATTTTGTAAACAATTTATAAATAAGTTGTAACGGGGGATTGACATGGTAGGCAATCGTAGGGGCGGCAACCTGCCGCCCGCTGTGGGTGGACAACTACAACAAAAACGAGGTTTCTTTGAAGATAAAATCGTAATCCGTGAATACGACCATATAATTTTTGTATGCGCTATGGTACTTGTTGCCATTGGTCTAACAATGGTGCTTTCTGCGTCCTCATACGTGCAAATGCAGGCGGGGGCGACCTTCGCACTTTTTCGCCAGCAATTAATTGGTGCTATTATGGGCATTGCCGCACTTGCTTTTTTTGCCATGCTTAATTACAACCGCCTTGCAAAATTGGCATTAATTGGGTATATATTTGCTAATGGTGCTTTGGTTTGGGTGTTGTTTTTTGGGCGCGAGGTAAACGGCGCAATGCGCTGGATTGACGTTGGCGGCTCGGGGGCAGGGGCGTGGTTCACTTTTCAGCCGTCCGAGCTTGCAAAAATCGCCTTGGTGCTTATGCTGGCAGTTTACATAAATAACGACAGGGATAGAATAAACCGCTGGTGGGGCATTGCCATTTATGCTTTGCTTACAGCTATTCCCGTGGTTTTGGTAGCTCTTGGACGCAATTTGTCCACGGTTATTATACTTTCTGCCATGTCCGCTATTATGTTGTTTTTGGCAAGCCCGTATTTTTGGCGGTGGATAATTCTTGCGGTTAGCATGGTTAGTGCGGGGCTGTTTGCACTTCGCACGGGGCTTTTGGGCGGTATGCGGGGAAGCCGAATGGCGGCGTGGGAAGACCCCTTTTCAGACCCACAAGGCTTTGGCTTTCAAACCGTACAGTCGCTTTTAGCCGTGGGTTCTGGCGGGTTGTTCGGGCGTGGACTTGGCAATTCCATCCAAAAACGCTATTACCTACCCGAGGCACAAAATGACTTTATTTTCGCAATTATTATTGAAGAGCTGGGGCTTTTTGGCGGTGCTGTTATACTACTGCTTTTCGCCATTTTGGTATGGCGTGGTATGAGGGTTGCCATAAATGCAAAAAGCCCATTGGGAATGCTTATTGCAACAGGCATTACAGCCATGTTTGCCCTGCAAGTGCTTATAAATGTGGGAGTTGTTACAAATACTATACCAAATACGGGCATACCGCTTCCTTTTATAAGTTATGGCGGCACAAGCATTGCCGTTATGCTTGGGGCGGTTGGTATTTTGCTTAATATTTCAAAGTATCAAAAAATATGACCAAATTGTAGGGGCGGTTTTTAACCGCCCGCTGGAGTTTTTGGTTGGAAACATGCATTTGACAAGTCGTCAGTTTCAACGGGCGGTTAAAAACCGCCCCTACAAGTACAGCACAAATTCTAATTCCCCTATATATATTTCTGTTGTCCTGTTGTACTTGTTGTCATTTTAACAATGTCATACAATGCATCAATAATAACGCAAAGGAGAGTATACATATGTTACGTATAAATGCACATGATTTTTCTAATATGATGAGGTTACAAATTAATCAACAAATAGCCGAAAGATTATCGGGCATCCACCGACCTACCGTAGGGGCGGTTACCAACCGTCCGCATCCTGTTGACGAAACCTTACAAGTAGTAAACACCAAACCTTTAAGTTTTGAAGAAACATTAGAAGAAGCAATAAACCTAGCTTCTACTACTCATGGTGTTGATGTTAATTTAATACGTGCTATAATAAGAGCGGAAAGTAATTACAACCCCCTTGCTGTATCCCATGCTGGCGCAATGGGGCTTATGCAGCTTATGCCGGCAACCGCAGAGCGTCTAGGGGTTACCAATGCCTTTGATATAAATCAAAATATAAATGCAGGTACACAATATATGGCTAGTTTATTAGAGCGTTTTGACGGTGATGTAGAACTTGCTCTTGCCGCATACAACGCTGGATGGCCACGTGTGCAAGCCGCAGGAAACACAATACCTCAAATTGCAGAAACCATAAATTATGTACCACGTGTGTTAGGTTTTAAACAAGAATATATATTACAACAATATAGCCAAGCATCAAACCAACGTAGGTAGGGGTTTTTGAAATTATTCTGTCGTTTTGGTGAATTGTAGGGGCGGTCACGAGCAATGCGTCAGCATTGCGGGGCTGCCGCCCGTTGTCGGTTGGCAAAACATATATTCAAGACGGGATGCGGGCGGCAGAGGACGTGCCCCTACAACATTGTTAAAATGACAGCAATGACAGTAGGACAGCAGAAATATATATAGGGAAATTTAAAAACCTGCTGTCATTGCGGGACAGTTTAATACAGTCCGCCCCTACATCAAGAATTTTACAGGAGAAGATTGCAATGGACAAGCGTTCGTTAAGAACATTAGAATACGATAAAATAATAAACAAGCTGGTGGACAAAGCAATTTCCCCAGCAGGTAAGGCAATGTGTGAAGAACTCACACCAATGCACAATTTAGAGGGCATTGAGCAGTCGTTGTTAGAAACAGGGCAAGCCCTTGAATTTAGCATGAAAGCAGGGCATATACCCCTTGGGGGCATAAAAGACATTGCCCACAGCCTAAAAAGGGCTTTGATTGGCGGTGTGCTTTCCATAGAAGAACTTTTTAACATCGGTGAGTTTATTTATGTGTGCAAAAAGGTGATAAACTACTCAAAATCAATAGAGCGAAGGGGTGCTGACGACCTTCAAAGGTCTTTGCCCCCGCATTTGATTAACGAAAAATTTGAACAGCTCGCATTGGTGGCAGACCTAGACCGCAACATAGGGCGGTGTATCCAAACCCAAACAGAGATGGCAGACGAAGCAAGTGCCGCATTATCTGCCATCCGCAGAAATATTAAGGTGTCAAACGGACGCATCAATGACGCATTAAACGCCGTAATACAGTCAACCACATACCGCAACATGCTCCAAGATGCTGTAATAACAATGCGTGGCGGGCGTTTTTGCGTGCCTATTAAACAAGAATATAAAGCGTCCTTCCCGGGTGTGGTACATGATGCCTCGGGAAGCGGGGCAACGCTTTTTATGGAGCCAATGAGTGTGGTTGCCCTAAATAACAAAATAAAGGAATTGCAAGCAGAGGAAAAAGAGGAAATACAGCGTATATTGAGCGTTCTGTCGCAGGAAGTGGCATTGGATGCCCCCATACTTTCGCTAAATGCAGAGGTGCTGACATATCTTGACTTTATTTTTGCAAAGGCGGCACTTGCTCTTGACATGAATGCAAGCCAGCCCGACTTTAACGACCACGGTATTATCAACATCAAAAAGGGTCGTCATCCACTGTTAAATGTGGAAAAAATTGTACCAACCGACATTTGGCTGGGCGATGATTTTTCCGCCCTTTTAATTACAGGCCCTAACACAGGCGGCAAAACCGTGGCATTAAAAACCCTTGGGCTTTTTGTTCTCATGGGCATGTCGGGGCTTTTTGTGCCAGCCGCCCACGGTACACAACTGTCAATTTTTGACAATGTATTTGCAGACATTGGTGACGAGCAGTCAATAGAGCAGTCGCTTTCCACCTTCTCCGCCCACATGACCAATATAGTGCGTATTTTGGGGGAATGTACCTACCAGTCCCTCGTGCTTTTTGACGAACTGGGCGCAGGAACAGACCCAACAGAAGGGGCGGCACTGGCAATAAGCATCATTCGCAACCTTTTAGCCAAAGGCACAAAGGCGGCAATAACCACGCATTACGCCGAGCTAAAACTCTTTGCTCTTTCCACAGAGAATGTGGAAAATGGTGCGGTGGAATTTGACCTCGCAACACTTTCGCCCACATACCGCTTGCTTATAGGCGTGCCGGGCAAGTCAAATGCCTTTGCAATAGCAAGTCGCCTTGGGTTAAGCCAAGATGTTATAACAGAAGCCAAACAAATTTTGTCGCAAGACGACATACGTTTTGAGGATATTATAACCGACCTTGAAATTTCCAGAAAAGCCGTGCGGGTTGAAGAAGAACGTGCAGAAAGCCTGCGTGCCGAAGCACAGCGTCTAACAATGGACTTGGAAAACCAAAAAACTCGTATAGCGAATAACCGTGATAAAATTTTAAATGATGCCCGTGCCGAGGCAAAGATTTTGGTTGCCAGAGCCAAAGAAGAGGCGGACGGTATTATAAAAGAAATGCGCAAAATAAAACAGGACAGCGGTAGCACCCGTGCCGCAGAGGAGCAAAGAGCAAAACTACGCCAAAAAACAGAAGAATTGCAGCCGCAGCAAACCGCAACATCCGCACCAAATCTTAAAAAAATCCACCGCCCTCTTGTTTTTGGCGACCATGTTTATATTGTGCCGCTTAAACAGTCTGCCACGGTGGTTTCTGTTACTAACCGCCACGCACAGGTGGTCTTTGGGTCTATGGAAATGAAAGTAAAACATGCCGACCTTATGCTTGAAGAAATTTCTGTGAGCAAAAAACCCGAAAAAACCGCCCCATATGTGAGCAGTGCAATTAAATCCTCAAAGTCTTTGGTTGTATCAAACAGCATAAGCCTGCGGGGTATGTTGGTGGAAGAAGCCCTTGAGGAGCTGGACAAATACTTGGACGACGCATATTTAGCAAATGCTGGAAATGTAGAGATAATCCACGGCAAAGGTACAGGGGCATTGCGTGAAGCGGTTGGGCGTTACCTTAAAAAACATCCACACGTAAAAAGCTACCGCCTAGGCGAATTTGGCGAAGGCGATAGCGGAATAACTATTGCGGAGCTCAAGTAGGGGCGGTCACGAGCATTGCTCAAGCAATGCGGGACACCCAAGTGGGTGTCCCCTACGTGGGGGGCTTTGTCTGTTAAAGGCTTTCAATTTAAGAACTGCACTTAAATTGAAAGCCACAAATTGCAAAGCAATTTGTAACAACATTTGTACTTTGCCCAAATGTTGTGGGTCGTTCATGCAACTTTAAAAAATCTCAAGGCTATGCCTTGGATTGTTTTAAAGTTGATTCACTGTAAAGCATGTTCGTTCGCCGCACCAAGTAGCATATTGCCTTCTTTTTTGCTTGCTGTCATATTACATTCGCCGCTAAACGCCGCACCAGCAGCAATTTCAAGGCTACCGCAGGTAATATTGCCATTAATTACGCCGCCCGTACGAACCTCAACCTCACCAATGGCTTCTACATTGCCTTTAACATTACCACGGATAATAACCGACTGAGCCTCAATATTGCCAAGTATGCTTCCCGCTTCGTCCACAACAACTAGGTCGTTTGTGGAAATATCACCCACAAAATAACAATTTATAGTAATTTTGCCAACTCCTGATAGGCT
>WRBU01000084.1 GCA_009784355.1 Defluviitaleaceae bacterium | reverse complement strand
GGGGCATTTGTGCTTTTGTACGAAAGCCCGATGACATATATGGCGTTATATGTTGTTTTAGCTTTGCCTTTATTATCTTTGGCTCTAATTTTAGCATCAAAGCGTCATTTTTTTGTGGTTGGCTGGCTAACAAAGGCAGACATAACAAAAGGTGAACAAACTCAGTATGTAATAGATGTTGCAAATCGTAGTTTTTTACCCGCAAGTTCTGTTCGGGTGCGCTTTGACACAAGCCACCCCGCAATTATAACGGATATGAAAGACCAATACCTATCCATCATGCCACGTAAATCTAACCAAATTGCTTTTAACGTATCTGCAAAATATCGAGGAAATTACACACTTGGCATAAAAAGTATTGTGGTTTTTGATTTTTTGGGTCTATTTAAATTCCAACAAAAACAAATACCTGCGGCTACTCTTATTGTGCGGCCTTTGGTGGCAGACATTGAATATTTAAAACTAGTGCCAGCAACCAGCGGCACGGAGGATTTTAGAGATTTTTCATATCAAGAGGATTACTCTGTTATATCTGATTTGCGAAAATACCAGCCAACAGACGGATATAAGCGGATACATTGGAAAGTGTCCGCAAAAAAAGGAGAGCTAACCAGCAAAAATTTTCAATCTGCAAAACGAAACACCGCAGCAGTTGTAATTGACAATAGTAAAATTTTTGGGGACAGCCTTAATTTAATGAGTTTGGACGAGGCTTTAGAAACAGAAGATGCTATGATGCAGACTTGTGTTTCGGCTTTGGCACAATGTGTTAAGCGACAAAAATTTTGCAGTTTGCATTACCTTGGCGGCAATACCCAGACTTTCGGTTATTCCTCTGACTTTGACTACCTATATGATGCTGCTTGTTCCGTTCAATTTGATACATATGAGCCAAGTGCTTTTGAAAAATATATCGCAGACTTCGCAGAAGCGCACGGAGATGCCGACAATTTAATTATAATTACAAAAGACTTAACAGATGCAGTATTTGCGGCATGTTCCACGTTAAAAACATATGGAAACAATATAATTTTGTTTTGCTTTGGCGACAAAGAGTGGCAAAATGAGAAAATCGGATTTTTGCGTGATTTAGATATAGAGGTGATGCACTATGCGCAAAATTAGTTGGTCAAATGAAATATTTTTTATAGTTATGGGCTCGCTTTTGGTGTGGAGCCTGTTCTTGGCTATAATTTCTGCAACCGAACTTAATTTTGACCCTACTTCGGCATTAATCATGGCGTTTTTCTCGTTGCTTGTTATGCGTGTAATAATGTACAACAAAATAACACTTATTGTAGCAGGCGGCATTTTAGTCGTGGCAGGAATAATTATTGCTTTGGATGCCGCCATTGTAAATTCAACAAACACCCCTTTTGCTGTACGAATTAGCATTTTTGACAATATCGCAGACATTGTTACAGGGGCAATACGTTATATTGCAGGGTTTGAGAGCTACCAACCGCATTACGACACACTTATAAGCTGGACTATTATAATTTCGTTGGGTCTGTTCGTGATTGTTACGGGGTTTTTTCTATTCAATTTTTTTGCAATGCTGGCACTGTCTGTTGCCGTGTTTGCAATATCGCTAAATTCTGGTTTTTTTGAGTATTACGCAGCTTTTTATGTTTTTGTGTTCTGTATTGTAGCATTTTTGATAAAGCATCTTAATCAACGTAGCCTTGGGGTTTCAAAGGCATCACCTTTTGCTTTGTACGCCATGCCTTTTACAGCAATATGTTTGGTGATTGCTCTTGTAATTCCCGCACCAGCAATAGGCTCTGCTGATAATTTTAGGCAAAACTTCATCAACCGCCCTTTCACAGCAATTAATAATGCTATACAAGGGCTTTTGCATCCTCGCTATTTTTCGCTTTCACAAACGGGTTTTGGCGGGGGCGGCACAAGACAGCTTGGTGGAAATGTGGCTTTGAACAATGCGCTTGCTATGCGTATTAGCCCTTCTTCCCGTGGAAGTGTGCATTATCTTACAGGGGCTATTTTTGACACATACAGCGGTACAACATGGGAAAACACCTTCCGCAATGATGTTTTTGCTCTTGATTTTACGCAAACCGAGCAAAATTTAGAGCTGTTGGAGCGTCAAACTTCCGCACTTACTATGTGGACTGTTGCAGACTTTTTTGATGTGTACAACGGTGTCCAAAGAGAATTTGAGGAAATTGTTTCAACAACGATGTATTATGTCTATCAACGACATGTCGAATTGACATTAGAATTTAGCGGCGACGAAAATATGCAGCATATCTTGTTAAGTTCGGAAGAACAGCTACTGCGCACGTATCACAACTTAAGGTCAACTCAAGACATGGCTGTACGTATAGCCATGCAACAACGTTTTGACCAAGCGTGGGGAGAAGTTTTTCGGCTTCCAATAACCGCAGATGGGCATGTGGTATATGACACGGCTGCATTAGATTTTATTTTGGGCAGGCACGGCGGTTTTTCTACCTTTGTAAGGTCAATGCCTAATACTTTTTCAGAAGCCGTAACCACAACTTTGCGTCCGGAAAGCATTATTTTTGAACACGATTTTAGGTCACACAGCGTCTTTTTTAGCGGCATTGTTATGGATGCCGCACCAGCAAACAATACAGAATTTTATCGAGACCAAAGTGATTCCGCAACTGCCGACACGCTTATGCAACGGGGTGAGCGTTATGTGATTCATTTTGCCGAGACCGCCGAAAACATTAATACACACAATATTTTAGCGGCAAGTTACCGAGGGGTTTTGCGTGATGCTTATAATGCCCTCATTAGCAACAATGGTTTTGACCCTTCAAATCTAAATTTTTCGACACATCATATTGATGATATAGGGTTTACACATCTATTATACGAATATTTGATACCGCGTGCAAATTGGATTTTTGAGCATTACACTCAACTACCGCCCGAACTTCCGCAAAGTGTTGGCAATTTGGCACGATATGTTACACGATATGCCGAAAATGACTTTGAACGTGCCGTTATGGTAACAGAATTTTTGCGAAATAATTTTGAATACACTCTAACCCCAGGTGCAACGCCTGCCGGGCGTGATTTTGTGGAATGGTTTTTATTTGACGCTGGACAGGGGTATTGTGTGCATTTTGCCACGGCTTTTGTAGTAATGATGCGCTCGCTTGGAGTGCCAACCCGCTACGTTGAGGGTTTCATGGCAAGCGGCAATGTGGGCAGCGATGGGTTTTTAGATGTTATAAACCGTCAGGGTCACGCTTGGGGCGAAATTTATTTTGAAGGCTTTGGGTGGTATTTGTTTGAGCCAACCCCGCCAAGGGGAATATTTAGATGGGAGTCGCCCGACTCCCCCACGTCAACCGAGCCAACATCGCCAGAATGGGGCGGCGGAAGGGACTGGGATAACTTTAACTGGGCAAGCGTAGAGGAGATGGAAGGCGGCTGGGATAACTGGGATGACCTTAACGACCCGACATTCGCATCAGCCAATGACCCAACCGACGCAGCGGCAACTCCTTATTATCAAAATCAAAATGTAAATGAAGCCGATAATGAACAGACTTTTGGTTTTGGACGTTTGCTTTCAATGTCCATATACATCGTCTTTGGAATCTTTGCTTTTTACGTAGCCTTACGTATTTTGCTTGGAATTTGGCGCAGTAAGAAGCTCCGCAAAAAAGATAATAACACCGCTGTTCAGTCATATTTTAACAAGATGCTCCAATACCTTTCGTTTTTCAACTACTCGCCGCTTGATGGTGATACGCCGCTTGAATTTGCACAAAAAATCAGCCGACGTATGTCTTTTGAGAATGAAAAGATTTTCATGGAGGATATAGTGTATATATACTACAAATCACAATACAGTCAAAGTCTTATCACAGGCATCGAGCGGGACACAATGGAAAGTGCCGTAGTAGCGTTAGAAGAAAGGCTAAAAAGTTATGTGGGCAAATGGAGATTTTTCTTTTATAAATACATTCGTGCTATAATGTAAAAATTAAAAAAATAATACTCTTTAAGGAGATGTAAATATGGAGATGAATGTTAAGACGCATGATTCTGAACAAGACCAAATCACCATTGTACTTGGTGTAATTGGTGCCGATGTTCATGCCGTTGGCAACAAAATTTTAAACTACATTTTTGGCAAGGCAGGCTTTAATGTTGTAAACCTTGGTGTTATGGCTAGTCAGCAAGAGTTTGTGGAGGCTGCTTTGGAGTCTGACGCAAAAGCGATTGTCGTGTCGTCGCTTTACGGGCATGGAGAAATTGACTGCAAAGGCTTGCGGGAAAAGTGTGAAGAAGCAGGCTTGGCAGGTATAAAGCTGTATGTTGGCGGAAACCTAGTTGTTGGCAAGCAGGATTTTTCAATGGTAGAAAAAACTTTTTTAGACATGGGTTTTGATAGGGTGTATCCGCCGGGTTCTGACCCGCAAATTAATGTTGCACATATGAAAGAAGACTTTGGAATTTTGTAGGCGGTGTGATTCCATGAAAATTTATTTGCTTACAGACTTTGGCTCCACCTACACCAAAGTAACAGCCGTAGATGTGGATAAGGGCGAGATTGTAGCATTTGCAAAATCCTTTACCACTATTGAAGATGATGTTGCTATTGGCTATAACAACGCACTTTCACAAATTTTTGACCAGCTTGGTAGGTTTGTACCTGCGGCTTCTTTTGCGTGTTCTTCTGCCGCTGGTGGTTTAAAAATGGTGTCAAGCGGGCTTGTACCAGATTTGACAGCAAAGGCTTCCCGCCTTGCGGCGGCTTCTGCTGGGGCAAAAGTAATGAAGACATATTCCTACGAGCTAACAGAATTTGAAATTGAAGAAATTGCCGCAATAAACCCCGATATCGTGCTGCTTTCCGGCGGCATAGATGGCGGAAACAAGGCGGTTATACTCCATAATGCCGGCATTATTGCAAGCGTTCCCGGAAATTTTTTTGTGATAGTTGCGGGTAATCGCTCTGCGGCATCTGGGGCAAAACAAATTTTAGAAAATGGCGGTAAAAGAGTTATTGTTTGCGAAAATGTTATGCCTGTTTTTGGCAAATTAAATATCATGCCTGCAAAAGCAGCCATCCGTAATTTATTTATCGAAAATATTGTGTCCGCAAAAGGGCTTGATGCAGTAGCAAAAATTATGGACTCAGACATCATCCCTACGCCGCTGGCTGTTTTTGAAGCCTGTGAACTTTTGGCAAGCGGCTCAAAAACCGAAGCAGGGCTTGGCGAAATAATGGCATACGACCTTGGCGGAGCAACCACAGATGTATACAGTATGGCAGACGGTATGCCAAAAATTCCAAACGCTTTTATTAATGGCATAAATGAGCCTTTTGCAAAACGCAGTGTTGAGGGCGACCTCGGTATGCGTTACAGCCTTACCGCTCTGTATGACCTTATTTTGGAGGAAGACTTAGGCCTGGCTTTTTTTGCGGCAGGAGGCTTTGCAAAAGAGGACGTAGAAAGCTGGATTGCCCTTTGCGTTGCTGACCCCAGCATTAAACCCCATGAAAAACACGAAAAATACGGCGAAATAGATGCGGCATTTGCATCTTATGCAATACGAAAATCAGCCGCACGCCATGTCGGACGCAACACAAAGGTATATACCCCAAACGGAGAAATGCTGTCGCAAGAGGGTAAAGACCTAACACATGTTACCCACATTATAGGCTCTGGGGGTGCTGTAATAAATGCAAAAAGCCCAATGCAAATAATGCAAGAAGCGATTTATTCCTCAAAAGATTTAAACGACTTAAAACCTCTTGCGCCGAAAGTGCTTTTGGATACAGCAAACTGCCTTGCGGCTATGGGGCTTTTATCAAGGCATGAGCCAGAAATGGCATTAAAAATTATGAAAAAGAGTTTTGTGGAGATTAAGTGATGCGATATTTAACTTTGGAAATAAACGGAAAATTAATGCCAATGCACCGTGGGGATATTTATGAAGACCCATTACAGGAAGCCTTGGAAAATTATGGAATTGGTAATGTAGATGGCGGCG
>WRBU01000083.1 GCA_009784355.1 Defluviitaleaceae bacterium | reverse complement strand
TGGTGTAAGTTCTGTTGCTTTTGCTAACCAAAGGTTTAACCAAGGTGCAAGATGTGGTGGCAGTGCTATGGCATTGTGCCTAGATGGTCAAGGGCTTATGCGTGCAGAAGACGGCACATTTTTGAGCCGTGTCGATTTTATCACAAGACTTGACAGCTTTATTGCTCAAGGGCTTGTCGACATATCAGCCCGTGAAAGTTTTATTGAGCGTTATGACTGGTGCGTAGAAAACGGCAGTTGCTCAACAGGTCTTGGCGGTCTATGTGCAGGTTTTGGCAATGGCACAGGCTTGCGTAACGGCAGATGTGGTCGTTAGTAACAAAATAAAAAATGTCATGCCGTCAAAGGCATGACATTTTTTATTTTGCATTTTTAGTTTGTTTTTCGGCTTCTTTCTTTTTTCTTTCCTTTGCTTTTTTAGCTTCTTTGACCTCAAAAGCTGATTTTGCACCTTTTACACTAACTATATAGATGCCAGCAAGCTCTACTTGGAAAGTTTTTTTAACATCCAGCGCACTGTATGTATTTTTGTCTGCCATGAGGGTTATTATTTGCGGCCCTACCTTTGCCTTTACAAAATACATTTTTGCGACCTTCGCCGTTTTTGGCAGGTTATCAACCACCATCTTCGGCAGACCTTGCACATTTGCGGCTTTGTCGTGTTTTTTATCAATTACATAGATGCTTGCCGCTTGCTTGTTTTTTGCCACCATGTCTTGCTGTTGGCTGTACCGCCTTGTTGCCCAGCGGTTTAAAAAATAAAGCCCAATGCCAATAGCCACCAAAGCCGCAAAAACAATAATAATTATGTCTAACCATCCTAAACCCGTCATATTAATAAATCGCTCCTATAAAATTATTTAATCTAGTCATTATAACATCACATAAGACGCTTGTCAAAGCCAAATTTGTAATTTTTTTGTAACCTCTACGGGCTTTACAGCAACGGCTTTTTGTGATAAAATTAAGTTTCGCGGCTGTAACAAAGAGGTGGTCACACTAATTCCGCTTCAAAACATAATATGCCGAGGGATGCTTTACACCGCAATGCAAAGCGTTTTGACCGAGAGCAAATCATGATTTTGAATGAGAATTAGTATCATACACCAAAAGGGGAGATTTTTATTTTATTAAAGCGATTAAGACCGATGACAAAAGGGCATTTGTGGCAAGGTGTGTTGGCTTGGTTGTGCCAAGCTGGCTCTGGATTTGTCAACTTTTCAGCCCCGCTGCTCATCACAATTTTGTTTGACAATGTGTTAAACGACTATCCCATTGAAGACCATCCGACAGTTATGTGGTTTGTCAATTTGTTTGGGGGTGTTGAAGGCTGGCAAAATAATATTTGGCTTGTTGCAGCAGCACACCTTACTACTGCATTGCTAATTGCATTTTTTGTATTTGGCCGCCAGCGGCTTGTATCTATGTTTAGCGAGAATACCGCGAAACGTATGAAAGACAGGCTATACGACCACATTCAAAAATTGCCTTATAATTATCACGTGTCAGCACAAACAGGCGACCTCATCCAACGCTGTACATCAGACGTGGAGCAAACCCGCCGATTTTTATCACAACAAACTGTTGAAATTGCCCGTGCAATTTTCTTCACCACGGCGGCTTTTATTACAATGCGAAGCCTTAACATGACCTTAACCCTAATATCTTTCGCATTTTTGCCCATAATTTTTATTTTTTCCTATATATTTTTTAGGGCAGTACGCCGGGTGTTTAAACAGCAAGACGAAAAAGAGGGTGAGCTTTCCACAGTTTTGCAAGAATCCATCACGGGCGTACGTGTTGTGCGTGCTTTTGGGCGAGCCCGCTTTGAAGTAGACAAATTTATTGATAAAAATGATGATTTTAAGAAGCTGCAATTTAAGCAGATGAAATTTTTGGCGTGGTTTTGGTCTTTGTCCGATATTTTGTGCTTTGCACAAATTGTAACCACTTTTGTCATGGGTATTTATTTTGTGTCCATCGATACATTGACCGTGGGCGGTTTGGTCGCATTTAACACTGCGGCATGGATGATGGTTTGGCCAATACGCCAGCTTGGTCGTGTTATGAGCGATTTGGGACGCACGCAGGTTGCTATGGAGCGCATTTATGAAGTGCTTGACGAGCCGGCAGAATGTGACACCCCAGGGGCTACCCCGCATGACCTCCGAGGCGACATCGTGTTTAACAATGTAGATTTTGCTTATGGTGATGAGCGCAAAATATTTGACGGTATGAGCTTTACTGTTAAAAAAGGCGAAACCATATCTATATTAGGGGCTACCGGCAGCGGAAAATCCACTCTTATGCTGCTTATGCTTCGTCTTTACGACTACAACAGCGGGAGCATCACTATAAACGGTAAGGAACTGCGGGATATTTCCAAAGAGCATCTTCGCAAATCCATTGGAATTGTGCTTCAAGAGCCTTTCTTGTACTCCCGCACAATACGCAGTAATTTGGAGATGGCAAAAGAAGGTGTGGCTGAGGATGAAATATTTGACGCAACCCGCACGGCTTCTGCTCACAATTTTATTACCGAATTTGAAGAAGGTTATGAAACCATGGTGGGAGAGCGCGGCGTTACCCTTTCCGGCGGGCAAAAACAACGTGTCGCCATTGCCCGCACCTTGATAAAAGACAGCGAAATGCTAATTTTTGACGACAGCCTTTCCGCTGTTGATACAGAAACCGACGCGCAAATTCGTGAAGCCCTAGCCACCCGCAAAAAAGATATAACAACCTTCATTATATCCCAGCGCATAACCACACTTATGAATGCCGACCGCATCTTTGTTGTAGAAGATGGCAAAATTGCAGATATTGGCACACATGGCGAGCTTATTTCCCGTGATGGCCTTTATAAGCGTATTTGGGATATACAATCTATGCTGGAAGCGGAGATGTAGGTATGGAGAGCGAAGTTTCTTTGGTTGCAATCACAAGCAAGTTGTGGCATGATTTTTTTCGTGAATATGTTGCCGACCCAATGATGACTGAAATTCCATATCAATACAGCTATCAAAGCTGTGAAGATTATTTTCGCAAAATGACATCTGATGTCACACGAAAATATTTTGCTATTATTGCAAACGGCAAAGTGGTTGGGCAAATTTATTTAAAGCATATAGACTGGTACGCAAAGACATCAAGTTTCGGCATTGCTTTGAGCAACGATTTGGTTAAAGGCAAAGGTTACGGTACAAAGGCAATTACCGCACTTTTAAAATACGCCTTTAATGACTTGCACCTTGAAACAATTTTTGCTGACACGGTTTTGCGAAATGTGCGTAGCCAGCATGTGCTTGAAAAACTGGGATTTACGCATACCCATGATGACGATAATTTTAGATTTTACAAACTATCGAGAAGTAGCCTTCGGCTTTCAAATGCATTGAGGTGATTTTAATGAGTTTTAAATCAATAGAGCTTTTTGCTGGCGCAGGCGGTTTGGCATTGGGTCTTGAAATGGCTGGATTTGAAACCATTGGGTTGGTTGAAATCGATAAAAATGCCGCCAATACATTAAAAAATAATCGCCCAAGCTGGAATGTAATTTGTGATGACATTGCAAATATCTCATCTATTGACCTTGAAAGTCATTTCAATATCAAAAAAGGTGAACTTGACTTGCTTTCTGGCGGTGCGCCTTGTCAAGCATTTTCTTATGCTGGAAAACGTTTAGGGCTGGAAGATGCTCGTGGCACTCTATTTTACCACTATGCCGTTTTTTTGCAAAAGCTCCAGCCAAAGGTATTCCTATTTGAGAATGTTCGTGGTCTTATAAACCATGATAAAGGGTGTACTTTTAAGATTATTTGTAATATTTTTGAAGCAGAAGGCTATAAAGTGCAAACAAATGTTTACAATGCATGGGATTACGGTGTTGCACAAAAACGAGAACGCCTTATTATCGTTGGTATTCGCAGCGACCTTGTAGATATGATGCACTTTAATATACCCACAAAACACGGATATAAGCCCGTGCTGCGTGATGTTTTGCAAAATGTGCCGCAAAGTGAAGGTTCTCAGTATTCTGCCCATAAACGCAAATTGTTTGACCTTGTGCCGCCCGGTGGTTATTGGCGTGATATTCCCGAGAATATTGCAAAAGAATACATGATGGCTAACTGGTATTTGGGCGGTGGGCGCACAGGTATTTTGCGCCGTATGAGTATGGACGAACCTTCACTCACCGTTTTGACATCTCCGTCACAAAAGCAAACAGAACGTTGTCATCCAACAGAAGCTAGACCTTTTACCGTGCGTGAAAATGCCCGAATTCAATCTTTTCCCGATGAATGGCAATTTAGCGGCAGCATAGGTTCACAATACAGGCAAATTGGAAACGCCGTACCACCTCTTTTGGCGTATGAGGTCGCAAAAGAGATTTACAAAGGATTGGAGAGAGTGGAATGTGGAAGTTATCATTTATCACGGAAGAAAGTTTTGTTAAACACATCGAATCAACAATCCGAAATTACGGCGACAGGCTAATGCCTTTCAATTTGAAAAGATTCAATAAAAATATAATCGACCCCGTGAAGTTAGTTTTTGATAAAAGTGTGTATGGTTTCACTTGGGAAGAAATTATAAAAAATGAAGTTTTTAGACAGCGTGATAAATCCAATAATAACGACGTTGGTTATTTCCATCAAAGGATTTTTCAATACATCCCTAATTGCGAAGTGCCCCCGAGCGGTTGGGACATTGCTTTTGCGAAAGAAGGCGGAATAGAACTTCCCAACAATGACAAGGTTAGCCGTGTTTTCGTTGAGATGAAAAACAAGCATAACACCATGAATTCATCATCTTCAGCTAAAACATATATGAAAATGCAGTCACAACTACTTAAAGACGATGATTGTGCGTGTATTCTTGTGGAGGTTATTGCGAAAAAATCACAAGACATTGCTTGGTCAGTTTCGATTGATGGCAACAGTCAAAAACATCGTCGTATTCGACGTATGAGTATTGATAATTTTTACGCACTCGTTACAGGTCAGGAAGATGCATTTTATCAAATGTGCGTTCAGTTGCCAAAAACAGTTGATGAAGTTGTAGCAAGGATGATAGTAGATACTATTCCAAACGATAAGGTGATTGATGAACTAAATGTCATTGCTTCAAGAAAGGATGGCTCGCTCGCTTTGGCGTTGTATATGCTAGGGTTTTCGAGCTATAAAGGCTTTACAGCATAATTACGAGTTAGGCTCGTTCGCTTCCCAAAAGGAGGGAAAATTAATTTATGGAACATTTTGAAGAACAGGAATATAACAAGGGTTTTGACGCAAATGTTTGGAAGAAGTTATTTCAATTTGTTATGCGGTACAAAAAGACCTTTGTGATGCTGCTTTTATCTGGCAGTTTATTGGCGGTGGCTGGTGCGGTCTACCCTTTTATGGTGCGTTATGCTATTGACAATTTTGCAACTCTGCAATATATTGAGGCTACAAGCGAGTATGTGCGCAATTTGGAAGGTTTGCCGACTTTCATTGCATTGCTTGGCGGTTTGATGGCTTTTCAGGCTTTGTGTGTGTTTGTGTTTATTTATACCGCAGGGCGAATAGACAATTATGTAGCGGCAGATGTGCGAGAGGCGGCTTTCCACCATTTGCAAAACCTTTCGTTTACGTATTTTGATAACACCCCTACAGGCTGGATAATGGCAAGATTAACGTCAGACACCCACAGCATTGGTAACATCCTATCTTGGGGTGCTTTGGATATTGTACACAGTATTTTTATGATGTTGTTTTACATTGTGTTTATGTTTATTATTGACTGGCGTTTGGCTTTGGTAATGCTTGCCATCATGCCGTTTTTGGTGGTTATCTCTATTTACTTCCAGCGCAAATTGCTAAAAGCACACAGAGAAAGCCGCAAAAAGAACTCTAAAATAACCGCCAGCTACAACGAAGGCATAACAGGCGCAAAGACTACAAAAACGCTTTTGAGAGAGCATCGTAATTATGATGATTTTAAGGGTTTGTCGGGCGCAATGCGCAAAGCCAGTGTGCGTGCTGCTACCATTAGCGGACTTTACTTCCCTATTGTGCTT
>WRBU01000082.1 GCA_009784355.1 Defluviitaleaceae bacterium | reverse complement strand
CGCCCAATTCGTAAAAATAACCGCCGCGGGCTTGCGTGAAAGCCACCCCCACAACATCCACATCACCAAAGAAGCCCCAAATTATACCAGAGAAATTTAATTTGCAAAATCCACGGACGAACACAACGCTCGTCCGTTTTTTGTTGCGAAACAACTTGATTTTTTTATCATTGTGTAGTATAATGATTATAAGTTTGTTTATAATTACATTCTGCAAAGGGGGCATAAGTAATGGGCGAGCAAAAATTGCTTCAAGTTGCAAAAAAAAATAAGGCTGACGAGTTTTACACGCAAATTGCGGTCATTGAAGAAGAAATGTACTATTATCGCAAAGATTTTAAAGATAAAATAATTTTTTGCAACTGCGACGACCCATACGAAAGTAATTTCTTCAAATACTTTGCTATGAATTTTAATATGTTAGGCTTAAAAAAACTAATCGCAACTTGTTATATGGGGTCTCCTATTGCCGATACTCAATTATCTTTATTCCCTTATGAACAACCTGAAAAGAGGACGACAAAAGTTCCACATAAAATTGAAATAACTGAAGTAGACGACTACAATAAGGACGGTGCCTTTGACCAAGCAGACATCGAGTGGCTTTTAGAACATAAAGAAAATGCTCTAACTCGACTAAATGGAGATGGTGACTTCCGCTCGCCAGAATGCATAGAACTCTTAAAGGAAGCTGACATAGTCGTTACCAACCCTCCTTTTTCGTTATTTCGTGATTATGTAGCGCAGCTTATAGAGCACGAAAAGAAATTCATAATCAAAGGTAATGTAAACGCAATAACTTATAAGGAAATTTTTAGACTTATAGCAGCAAACAAAATTTGGCTTGGAGAGAGTATACATAGTGGCGACAGGGAATTCAGAGTGCCTGATTCCTATCCATTGCAGGCGGCTGGATTTAGAGTTGACGAGCAAGGAAATAAGTATATACGTGTTAAAGGCGTTCGCTGGTTTACTAATTTAGATGTACCATTTAGAAAAGAAAAATTGAAACTATATAAAAAGTACAAAGACGAAGATTTTCCTAGTTACGAGAATTATAACGCAATAAATATAGATAAAGTATCTGAAATTCCACATGATTATAACGGGGCTATGGGTGTTCCAATTACTTTTTTGGACAAATACAATCCCGAACAATTTGAAGTTATTGCTTTGGGCATTGTTGGAAGCATCAATTTTTCAAGCGAGAGAAAGATGGAAATACTTAAAGATGGGAAGCCCACGGGCAAATATACAATCAATGCAAAAGGCACGCTATATCGTAAGTATAACCCCTTAACCGATACAAAGCCTCCTGCATTTAAAGATGTTGAATCAGACGAGCTTTATTCAAGCATATATGCCCGAATTATAATTAAGCGGATAGGAGACGACACATGAAAATCGAGCTAAAAAAATTAACTATTCGTGAAGTAGCGAGTGGCTTTGAAGATTTACGAGAAGGTGGTGTTTTTGGTTATGACGGAAGATTGAACATTCGCCCAAAGTATCAACGTGAATTTGTGTATAAAGAAAAAGAGCGCAATGCTGTTATCGACACAATACTTAAAGGTTTTCCGCTAAATGTTATGTATTGGGCTGTAAACGAAGACGGTAGTTATGAAATAATTGACGGGCAACAACGAACTATCAGTTTTAGCCAATTTGTTGACGGAAAATTTGCTACTGTTTTCCCAGATGGGCATCTCAAATATTTTCACAGCTTGACAAGCACCGAAAAGCAACAAATTTTGGATTACGAGCTAATGATTTATTTTTGTGAGGGAAACGACAAAGAAAAATTGGATTGGTTCAAAATAATTAATATTGCGGGCGTAGAACTGACACAGCAAGAGCTTCGTAATGCCGTATATACAGGGGCATGGTTAGCTGACGCAAAAGCGTGGTTCAGCAAAACAGGTTGCCCAGCTTACGGATTGGCTAGTGATTATATCAATGGTTCACCAATACGACAAGACTTTTTGGAAACAGCATTAAAATGGATTAGCAAAGGAAGCATTGAAGGCTACATGTCCACTCATCAAAATGACCCCAATGCCAACGAACTTTGGACATATTTTAGTAATGTGATAAATTGGGCAAAGCTGACCTTTTCAAACTATCGCAACTTACAAAAAGGCTTAAACTGGGGCGTGTTGTATGATGTTCACCGCGACGAAATGCTTGATGCAGTATCAATAGAAGAAGAAATTTCACGCCTACTCATGGACGATGATATTACAAACCAGAAAGGCATTTACGCCTATGTTTTAAATCGTGATGAAAAACACCTAAATATACGTAAATTCACGGAAAGCATGAGACGCTCCGCATACGAACGTCAAGGCGGTATGTGCGTTGCATGTAACAACAATTTCCTTTTAACGAAAATGGAAGCAGACCACATCACCCCATGGAGCAAAGGTGGTAAAACTAATACAGAAAACTGCCAAATGCTCTGCATAGATTGCAACAGGCGCAAAAGCAACAAATAAAAAAGACAGGACACTTCATCGTGTCTTGTCTTTTTAAATTAATTATTCAACAGCTCTTGGATTGATACCAAGATAACAAATAGCAATAACTCCCGGCCCTGTATGAGTAGATATAACAGCCTCAAGGTCGGTTACGTAAACTTCACAATTTGGATGTTTGGCACGCAGAAGCTCGGCGCAGTAATTTGCGTCTTCAAGGGCATTTGCGTGTACTGCCCAAATTTTGTTGTATGCGGCAACATCCACGTCGGTGGTGTTTTCCACAAGGGCTTCGAGGGACTTTTTGCGCCCTTTTGCTTTGCCTGTGGGTACAAGTTTACCTTTTTTGCTTACGGTCATTACGGGCTTTACATTTAGGGCAGTACCCATAATGGCTTTGATGGCAGTCAAACGTCCTCCACGCTTAAGGTAAAATAGGTCGTCCACTGTGAAATGATGGTGTATATGCTGTGCCGCTTTTTTGATATATTCAGCAATTTCTTGTCCATTTTTACCTTCGTCCCGCAACTTGCAAGCAAGCTCAACCAAAACACCTTGCCCGCCCGTGGCAGAAAGCCCGTCAACGTGGTTAATTTCGCAGTCGGGGTATTCTTCTTTAAGTCCTTTTAGCGCAACACAAACAGCATCATATGTTCCAGAAAGTCCAGAGGAAAAGCCAACATACAAAATGTCATCGCCTCTTTGCAAAATAGGTTCACAAAGCTCCCTTGCCTGTTGCGGGGTAGCTTGCTGCGTACTTGCCGGCGTTTTGCTGCCAATAACCTTGTGGAACGCTTCAAAATCAAATTTTTGACCCTTTACATAACCTAAATGTTCCACACCGTTTACCACATACGCAAGACTCAAAATTTCAAGCCCCAGTGCGTCGATGGCTTCATGCGATAAATTGCAGCATGAATCAGTAACAATTTGCAACTTGCCCATAATATCATCCCTCCAAATTAATTACTCTGAAACATTAGGCGCGTCACTGCCCTTGTCTTTCCTTTTCAAAATATTCCCAAAATCAATTTTATTTGTGATGGAAGGAATCATGTCAATCAACTTGCTAATGCTGTCTTGATGCTTAATGTTGACAAGTTGTACATTTCCGTTTGTAATAACCAACATAGCAGAGGGCTTCATTTTTGCACCCAAACCGCCCATGGACTTCGTTTCTTTTTTCGGCTTTTCGCCGCCGTCTGCCCCTGTAGAGCCGCCGCCCATACCAATACTAACATCAACAAGCGGAATAATAGTTGTGTCCCCCGCCAAAATAGGCTCGCCCACAACAGTTTTACTTGACACAAAACCGTCTAAATGCTCAAACATTGTAGCAATATTATTGTTAAATTCTGTACCCATTTTTGTCATCCTTTCGTCTTAAACGTGATTTTTTATTTTTAGGAATTTTACCCTTAATAAACTTTCGTAAACGGCGTATTGGCTTTGCAAACCAGAGCCTTACACCTATCCATAATAACGATGACATACGAAAACCGCCTTTTGTGTGGAGGTCAAGCTGCAATGCCTTTTCTTCAAAATTGCCGTCTATAACAATGTCAAGCCCTAACGCCTGCAAACCCGAAACCACAGCCATAGCCATCCCCGTTTGGTCGGGTTCTTCAAGTCCAAACTCTCCACGCAAGCGGAATTTCTTGGGTTTTATCTTTTTGACGGCACGCTTTATTGCAAGCCAGCCTACCGCCAAAATGGCTCTAATGCCAATTTTTTCGTCAATTTCTTCGTAATATTCGATGTATCCTTTGAGTTGCTCCCATTTTGCCTTAAAACGCCCTTTGCGCTTTGGTGGTTTTGGAAGCTCTGCTTCAAGGTTGACTTCGCTTATTAATATTTCTGCGGGCGGCTGCAAGTCTTCCCCAGTTTTATCAAGGTCGAGTTTTTTACCAAAGATATGCATGGTTGGCTTTTGTCCGTTTTGAACAAAAACCCGCACCAACCCCAAAAACCATGTAGTTTTTGCAGTATACTCAAAAGAAGCGTCAAAATCATTTTTTTTCGCAATTACATCATAACGCAGTTTGGTAAAAAAAGCAAGCCCGAAAATAAGCAGGATAAAGCCGACAACGCAAGCAAGCACAATACCCAAAATGCGCAGTACACCCAAAACATTAAAAATATCAAGAGTTTGCAACATTCCCAGCGCACTTATAGCCATTACTAGGTAGCAAATTTTTGCAAAACGGGATGAGCGTTTTAGCGCAATGCGTGATATAACGAGCATCAACAACATACCAACGGCAAAGAACCCACCAACAAAAATAGATATTGCCGTAAAAAATTCAGCGGGCGTAATGTTAATCAGCAAGTCCATTGTTGGGTTTAATATCCAGTAGTCGTTGTTAAAAAAAATTAGATGGAAGACCACCCACGCTGCCATCCAGTCAATGGAAATAATAAAAGCAAGCACAAAAACAGCAGCCATTAGCCCCGCAACAATATTTTGCCAAGCACCAAATAAATACCGCCTAGCCGCCCTCTTGCGCTTTACACGCTGTTTGGGCTTTTTCTCTTTGACGACAAAGGCAATAAAAGGTATAAAAGAAAAGGCAAACACCAAGGCAGAAATATTGCGTATCCAAATAGATGCAACGGACAAATTGCGCACATCCACCATATGACGTATTTCAATGTCGCTAAAAAATGGACGCACACTGCCCCAAACAACAGTTTCAATTTGCAAATAGTCCGCCCCGCCCCGTAAATAATCAATCATATGGCGGGTTACTTCGTGCAAATCCCTTGGGTCTATGCCTATTGTGGCATATGTGTTATTTGCTTCATACTGCCAGTAATAAAACCACATGCCAAAGGAGGGTATGTGTACACCCATCATAAGCACAAGAGCAAGAAGTGATAACGCAGACACCACACCGCAAAATATGAGCAGATTTTTAGTTCGCCTTTGCCCATTTTTCATTTGCGCACCGCCTGTTTGGCCGTCCGTCTTGCCCATTTTTTAAAATGTCGGAAATTAGGCTCTTTGCCTTTATCCCAAAACAGCTTGCAAAAATCCTCCACAAGCTCCCTCACTGCTTCATAAGACTTTTGCTCGTTTTTGTGTACACTAACAACAGCCATGCCGCCTCCAAAGCGGGGCATGTCCTTTTGTCTAATTATATGCAGCAAACTGCTGTCATTTTCCTTAATGCACAAATTATATTTCATTTTCTCTCCACTTTATATAGTATTGCCATTATTTTACCATAAGCCCCTAGTAATTGTCAACATAAAGCAGAAGCCTAAATTGTACATTTAATGCTGTTCTAATATTAAAGCCTTATCAAAATTCAACCATCAGTTGATTGACAGTTGCATTGGGTTATGATATAGTTTCAAATATAAAGAGCTTTAAACTCTCGCATCTACAATTAATATTTAGGGGGACATCAAACTTTATGAGTTCAAAAAAATCCAAATTTAACCTAACCATCGCCATTATTTTCTCCATAATATCCGCCGCAGTATCCGTGTTGGTAGCTTTTTTGTTTAGAGAGATGGGAAATGCGGCAGAGCGTGGAGATTTGCACACCCTGTTTTGGTCAGTTGCAATTCAGGCATCAATTTTTCCTTTTGACTTTGTGCTTGG
>WRBU01000081.1 GCA_009784355.1 Defluviitaleaceae bacterium | reverse complement strand
TCACCTCTAACACATTTTATCACAAAAAAATCGGACGAGCAATGCTCGTCCGAAAAAATACGTTTTTAGTGACCACAGATTAACTCCAAATCACAATTCCGCTATCCCTCGAACTTATCAAGGGTTGAAGTAAGTCTGTGCTTACTTTATGATGATGATTTTAGCTCAAGACGAAGTTTATCTGCTATAAGTGCGATAAACTCGCTGTTTGTTGGCTTTCCTTTATGATTGCTTATTGTGTAGCCAAAAAAGTTTTCTAAAACATCAACTTTCCCACGAGACCACGCAACCTCTATTGCATGACGGATTGCCCTCTCAACACGTGTGTTCTCGGTATTCATTTTTTGTGCAATATTTGGATAGAGCTTTTTGGTGATAGAGTTAAGAATTTTCATGTCATTTACTGCCATCATAATTGCTTCACGCATGTAATGATACCCGCGTATATGTGCTGGAACGCCAATTTCATGAAGAATGGATGTAACCCTTTGCTCAATGTCAACTTGAAGGTTGGCAGCATTTCTAATTTGCTCCAAAACATCAGTGGTTGACTTTTCCCTTCCTTTTTCACGTAGCTGACGCATACGTTGCATCAAAATGTTCATATCAAATGGCTTAATTATGTAGTATTCAGCACCTAATTCCATGGCTTTTATGGCAACTTTTTCCTGCGATATTTCTGACAAAATAATGCAAGTTGGCTTGTTTTTCGCTTCTGCAATTTTTTCCAAAACACCAAGTCCATCCATATGCGGCATTACTCCATCAATGATTGCAACGTCGTAATTGGCGTCTTTTTGTAAAATCGCCTCGGCAGCATCAAAGCCGTTGTGCACCACTTTCACAAGCTCCATGCCTGCTTCTTTCATAATTGCGCTCTCTATAAAGCCGCAAACCTCTTTGTTGTCGTCTGCTAGGATAATCCTAATTTTGTCTTTTGATGATTTCATTGTCATCAACCTCCATTGGTAATATTTTAAATTAATGGATAATATTTCCATTAATTCTATTGTACAACATACCAGAACAAATTGCAACTACTTTTTGGAAATTTTTTCAAAAAAGTACATGGCATTTTACAAATGATTTTTTTCAACAAAATTTGATACACTTCGACAAAAAAAGTGTCTAATAAATAATACTTTATGTACATTATATTCGATGTAGTTTTATTTGTCAACAAAAAGTTTTATTTTTTTCTAAAATGTGATACAATGATTTATACTAATCCTGATTAAAATCCTATTCTTTTTAGTGGTTAAAGCCAACCCAAACGCCTTCTAAATTCGGCTCTCGTTGAGGTATCAAGATTTTTTTGCTTGACCTCATTGTGTCTAACTAAATTATTGTGGTATAATGTTATTTGGAGGTGGATTATGATAATTCATAATGCAGTTAATTTTGACATTGGGCAAACTTTGGAATGCGGTCAATGTTTTCGTTTTGAAAAAACCGATGATACCAATAGCTATTTTTTATTGGCTTATGGTAAAAAATTAAATGTCAGCCAAAATGGCGATAAGGTAAAATTTTGGTATGACGACGGCAAGCTCGATAAAAAAGAATTTGACACCATTTGGATGCAGTATTTTGACTTTGAACGTGACTATGCTGATATTCAAGCAAAAATTTCTTCAAACGACACAATAATGCAACATGCAATAGCCTTTGCCCCAGGAATCCGCATTTTGCAACAAGACCCTTGGGAAATGATAATTTCTTTTATAATTTCCGCCAACAACCGGATTCCGCAAATAAAACAAGTTATTAAAAATATTTGCAAGACCTATGGCGGCAATATTGGCGGTGAACATTACGCCTTCCCCACCCCGCAGGAACTCGCCAAAGCTACCGCGGAGGACTTGCGCGCACTAAAAACTGGTTTTAGAGATAAATACATAGTAGATGCTACAAAAAGAGTGCTTGCTGGTGAAATGCCCGTAGAAAGAAACTGCAAGCTACCAACAAACGAGCTACGCAAAACTTTAATGGAAACCAAAGGTATTGGAGAAAAGGTCGCCGACTGCATATTGCTCTTTGGATATGGAAGATGGGAGAGCTTCCCCATTGACGTTTGGGTGCGGCGGGTTATGGAGCAGTTGTATTTTAACGGCGAGTCAATGCCACCTGCAAAAATCCACGCCTTTGCAAAAGAGCGTTTTGGAGAGCTTGCTGGTTTTGCGCAGCAATATCTTTTCCATTACATGCGTCTGAAAAAAACTACTTGAAATTTTATCCTTTTTATGATAGCATTATGTGTTGTAGCAAAAGCTCAAAAAATTTTAAGGAGGAAAAAATATGAAGTTAAAGCCCATTGCAGACAGAGTTGTTTTAAAACAACTTGACGCAGAAGAAACCACAAAAAGCGGCATAATTTTAGCCGCAAAATCGCAAGAAAAACCGCAAGAAGCCGAGGTTGTGGCGGTAGGCCCCGGCGGCATGGTTGACGGCAAAGAAATTAAAATGGAAGTACAGGTCGGCGACAAAGTTATATACTCAAAATATGCCGGCACAGAAGTAAAGCTGGGCGACGACCAATACATCGTTGTAAAACATCACGATATTTTAGCTATTGTACAGTAGGGGCGGACACGAGCATTGCATCAGCAATGCGGGGATGCCGCCCGATATTAAACAGGGAGGACTATTAATAATGGCAAAAGAAATAAAATTTGGCATTGATGCCAGAAACGCCTTGGAAGCAGGCGTTAATAAATTAGCAGATACTGTAAAAATTACCCTAGGACCAAAAGGACGCAATGTGGTGCTTGATAAAAAATACGGCACACCGCTTATCACAAACGATGGTGTAACCATCGCAAAAGAAGTTGAACTAGAAGACGCATTTGAAAATTTGGGTGCGCAAATTGTTAAAGAAGCCGCAACAAAAACAAATGACGTTGCAGGCGACGGCACAACAACCGCCGTTGTTTTAACACAAGCAATGGTAAGTGAAGGACTTAAAAACATCGCCGCAGGTGCAAACCCAATTATTTTGCGCCGTGGTATGCAACAGGCAACAGACGCGGCAGTGGCAGCCATCGAAGCAACCAGCGTTGTGGTAGATAGCCGCAACCAAATTGCAAAAGTCGCCGCAATTTCTGCTGGTGATGAAGAAGTCGGCGAAATGATTGCAAATGCAATGGAAGAAGTAACGTCAGATGGCGTTATTACTGTTGAAGAAAGCCGCACCATGAAAACAGAACTCGAACTTGTAAAAGGTATGCAGTTTGACCGTGGCTATATTTCCGCCTACATGGCAACAGACATGGAAAAAATGGTCGCAACATTAGATAACCCATATATCCTTATAACAGACAAAAAAATCTCTAACATACAAGACATTTTGCCGCTTTTGGAGCAAATTGTGCAAACAGGCAATAAACTTTTCATCATTGCCGACGATGTGGAAGGCGAAGCCCTTACCACCCTCGTGCTTAACAAATTGCGCGGCACTTTCATTTGCGTTGCAGTAAAAGCCCCAGGCTTTGGCGACCGCAAAAAGGCTATGCTTGAAGACATTGCTGTTTTAACAGGCGGACGTGTTATTACAGACGAGCTCGGTCTTGACCTTAAAGAAGCAACTGTTGACATGCTTGGACGTGCAAAAACCGTTAAGGTCGAAAAAGAAAACACAATTATTGTTGACGGCGAAGGCAATCAAGACGACATCAATGCAAGACTTGGGCAAATTAAATCACAAATCGAAGACACAACATCTGAATTTGACCGTGAAAAGTTGCAAGAACGCCTTGCAAAAATGAGCGGCGGCGTTGCAGTAATTAAAGTAGGCGCTCCAACCGAAACAGAGCTAAAAGAAAAGAAATTGCGCATGGAAGACGCTTTGGCAGCAACCCGTGCCGCTGTGGAAGACGGCATTGTGGCTGGCGGCGGCTCTTCATACATCCACGCCATCAAAAAAGTAAGCGAACTTTCAAACAAACTAACAGGCGACGAAAAAACAGGTGTCGCAATAGTTTTAAAAGCCCTCGAAGCACCTTTGCGCCAAATTGTTACTAATGCAGGACTGGAAGGCTCTGTTGTGGTAAATAAGGTTATGGAAGCCGCTGCAGGCATTGGCTTTAACGCCTTAACTGATGAATACGTAAACATGATAGATGCTGGCATTATAGACCCAACAAAAGTAACCCGTTCCGCACTTCAACACGCAAATTCCGTCGCAAGCACCTTGCTGACTACCGAAAGCGTCGTTGCTGACATTAAAGAACCAGAACCAATGATGCCACCAGGCGGCGGCATGGGGATGATGTAGTCTCGTATTTACACAAAACAATTCCAAACATCAACCAAATACAGAAAACCGCATCAAACCGATGCGGTTTTTGCATGTATACGAATAATCTCAGTCATAATGAAAAATTTTCATTTTTGAGTATATATTTTGGTATATCGCTATTGACAATCGCCAATTACTGGGATATACTAATAGTAACACAAATTTTGGAAGAAAAGGAGGGTTGACTTTTGCACAAAAGTGTGCATGATTTAAACGGCTGCCATTCGGCTGCCATTCGGCTGCCATTCGGCTGCCATTCGGCTGCCATTCGGCTGCCATTCGGCTGCCATTCGGCTGCCATTCGGCTACCTTCCTTGTCAAACTTGCTAATAAGCAAGTACAAAATTATTATTTAATTTACAGGAGGTAGTACAAATGTTTAGAATGAGAAATTTATTTGTAGGTGCTTTATTGTCATTAGTGATGGTATTTGGTTTTGCAATGACTGCGCAGGCTTGTGATGATTGTGGTAAACATCACCATGCCCATCACGAACACACTGAATATTGCGCTCCTGATTGCGGATATGGTCACGGTGCTTTCGAGTTCGGCTATATGGTAAATATTGATTGGACTAGCGGGTCGCCACAGATTTATCTTATCTGCCCTGATGGTATTATTACTTACGCAGACGAGGTAAGCATTAATGACGAACTGTATGATTTTATCCAAATGATAGTTGCAATAGTATCCACTCAATTGACTGAACTTTACAAAACCGATTTCTTATCCATAGCACCTCGTTGGAGCGATCCAAATTGTTGTGGCAGAACCATTCATAATGGACGTGTAAATAGAAGAATGATTTGGGCTGATTTTCACGATGCACCTCTTTTGGTATTTGGTCAAATAATCATTCATAGATGTTTCACTTGGACTGACGAAATTGAGCGGGAATACGTTTGGGCTTGTACGGGCAACTTTGCTGGATCCACCATATCACATGTCACATATTGCAGAAATGCTGTCGGCACATGTTAAGGAGGATATGCTATTATGACCAACATACGACGCATTAGTAAAGCACCCGTGATTTTGACGGTAGTAGCTTCTCTGTTTATTTTATCATTGTCGTTTGTTTTGCACGGCTCTGAGGTTGTCTTGTTGGAGGAAGACGAAAAAGTTGTCGGTAATCTTCCAAATAGCTTTCATAATGCTCATAACCACTATTATAGTGGCAGTGAGACTAATTTGATTAGGGCTATGTTGATTAATAGATTTGCCAATTCGAGTGAATTTTTTGAATGCACTGAGCAAGAAGCTACTTTTCTAATTGCACTTTTAGAAGAAATATTGTCAAGTGATGATTTCACCACACGCTCCCATGCACTCGACATTAAAATATACTCCATGCAACCAAGCAACTTGAGCAAAGACGCTGTTCTTGTTTCGGATATCGTAATTGCATCTTCACAACCTATTCTGAGAAACTGGTCAGGTTCGCCAGAAGAACGATTTGACTTGATCGGTTTAGCGTTCACTTACGAATTTAGTAAATATGTTGAAAACAAATATCACAGCGGAATCTTACATTTTTTTCAAGCAATTGGTGTCGAATCCGTCGTAAATCCCGATATTACACATCATTTGAGTGTTTACTTTGGTTGGATATATCCGTAAGGTCGATTAGCTTCATTAAATTAAAAACAGCCCGCCATCAGGATTTTCCTGCGGCGGGCTGTTTTTTGATTTTCCAACTATCTTCTTTCCACTAAAAATTTAATGGATGTTCTTGATTCTCCGCCAATTTCTATTTGGTCAAAGGCGGGGACACTTACAAGGTCAATGCCGTTTGGCGCAACATACCCACG
>WRBU01000080.1 GCA_009784355.1 Defluviitaleaceae bacterium | reverse complement strand
ATGCACCGTTTTGCCGCATGTTTTGGCAAGCGAATTTTGTAATATTCTTAAAAACTTTTTTACAAAATTTAATATCTTTGTTACGAATATTAACTTTTTCGTAACAATAATTAACAAACAATTGGTTGACTTTTAGCCTTCTAGTGATGCATAATTAACAAAAAGCATCTGCTGGGAGGTTTTTGTTTTGCAAAAAATGAGAATTTTTGTGATTTTAGTATTGTTACTGCTGTTTTTGTCGGCTTGCATTGGCGGGTCGGATAATTATTACGAAGATGATAGCGTGGACAGAGGCGGCAGCAACCAACTGTGGGGCGGACTGCCATTTCCCATTCCGCAAGACGGCGGCGGTGCGGCACAACAAGAACGCCCTGACAATAACCATGTTGCAGGCATGGGTGTTGACTGGGTGGCACCTTTTACCCCGCCAGAGGCCATGGAGCTTGATATTGACCGTGGTGCGGTGATTGCCGTTGCTATCAACCGTTCTTTTGCTATTGGTGTAGATGGCACATTGTACTCTTGGGGCAATGGGTTTTCAGGAAGGCTTGGCGACGGCGCAACAAGCGACCGTCATTACCCTGCTGCTATAATGGAAGGGGTATCCGCCGTTGCTGCGAGTAATTACCTAGCATATGCCATAACAAACGATAGGGCATTGTACGGCTGGGGCGGCGGACAATTTAATCAAGGAATAGGTGACGGACCAGATAGCCTTGGACGTTTGATACCAACATTTGTTTTTGATGATGTTGTATCGGTAACAGCCAGCGGAACGAGTGCCTCATTTATTACGACAGAGGGCAATATGTATGCTTTTGGTCAAGCGATGTGGAGCTTGATGCGTTTTAGTTTTGTAAACCCTAGGGAATGGCCGAATTGGCAAGAGCGTGTGCCCGTAATGTATTTGCACGGCATACAAAGGATTAGCTTTAATGAAAATGTAGGTGCAATGGTGATAAATCACGCAGGTGAGCTACATGGCTGGGATAGGCATCTTGAAAGCAGCGGGTTTGTTCGGGAGTATTTTGTAGGATGGAATTTTGGAGCGAGGAATATCACTTCCGTGAGCGCGGAGATTTTGCCAACCATGCAAAATATAGCAGACGTAAGCGTTGGCGAAGACCATGTAATGATTTTAACACAAGACGGCAGAGTTTACACATGGGGAAGAAACAATCGTGGACAGCTTGGCAACGGAACAAATGCAGACTCGCCTTCAGAACTTGTTTTTGTAATGGATAATGTTATACATATTTCAGCAGGGCATAGCCACAATTTGGCAATAACTGCAAATGGCACATTATATGCTTGGGGTAACAACCAATTTGGCAGGCTTGGTACTGGAAATGTAGTAAACGCCAATACACCTGTTGCTGTTTTGCAAAATGTAAATACAGCGGTGGCTGGGGTAAACCACAGCATGGCTGTTACCAATGACGGCAGGTTGTGGGCATGGGGCGATAACCGACAAGGTCAACTAGGCGACGGCACAACGACATCACATCACAGCCCTGTTGTTATAATGGAAAATATGATGACTGTGCAAAGGTAAAGGGGGAGCGGCAAACATGAAGTTGAATGTATTTTTGAAGTCGGTATTCCGACAACCCGTGCGTACGGCACTTTTGGCAGTGCTTGTTCTTGCGGCATCATTTGCCGTGGTGGCGCGTGTAACAGAATTTGCTATTGTAAACGATGCGATAAACCACATAGACGGGCAATACAACGCCATCGGCAACCTTGTGCCAATAAATCCGCAGGATGTTACGAGCGGGCACGACGTATCAGCGGCAGCAGAAATTCTTGCGAACAGCCCTTTGGTTTCAAGGGTTGACGAGCGTGTTTTTGTGCAAGGTGTTATGGATGGGGTTATGAATACGTCAAGCATAAGCATAAATCCGTTTGTTCCTATTTGGCATCCAGCAAGTGTGCTGCCTATTAGCACAATAGACCACTACTTTTACGCAAATATAACATCAACGGGCGCACCAAGGATTATGAACAGGCAGGCTAACTGGAGTTCGTTGCGGATACAAATAGAGGTTGACACTGTGCTTTCAGGCGACACAATGGTTTTGCGTGAAAGGGGTGTTGAATTTACAAATGCGGCAGGTCACACAGTTGCTCTGTCCAGCGTGGCAACACTATGGGTAACTTTGACTTTGGAAGAAACGGAACTTTTTGATGCAGGGCTACATCCTCTTAATGACCTTCGTCCCGGCAATACAAGGCATTTGTTTAGGGGTACTAGCTTTGTGCGCGATGCGTGGGGCGGATTAAGCGGAGTTTGGCTACCATTAGCTGGTGATGACAGTATGGCATGGGATGATGAAGGCGAGAACCTTATTAGAGAAAATGATGCAGACCTTACTTGGTTTGTGTCCACAACAAATACGGCAGAATATAGCGCAATTTTGGCTGGTTTGGAGCCAAGATTAGAGCTTATAAATCACAACCTCAGCTCCATGCTTGTTATAGGCACACAAAGCATGGAAACCATGCCGCGTATGCAAGACGCTCGTTCGGCACGACTTTCTGCGGGAAGGCTCATCCCTGGCGGTCGTTGGCTTACATATGAGGACTACGCAACCGAAAACCCCGTGGCTGTTATTCCAATACATTTAGCAAGCCGCCGAGGGCTTCGTGTAGGCGACACTTTGACATTGACATTGCAAAACACCAATGCACCAAGCTGGATGGAGCAAGAGGGAATTAGACCTTGGGCAAACGGCATGGAGGGTTGGTGGCACTCCAATCCTCAAGGCTGGTGGGCGACGACCGAGGACGGCACAGACCTTTTAGCCATCGAAACACATATAATAGAGCTTACTATTGTAGGCATATATTTTAACACACCACCAGGAGTTGACCCTCACAACTTTTTAAACACAGAGATGTATATCCCTCTGTCGCTTATTCCAGACGGCTTTGGGTGGGATGATGCGCCGCAGTTTGCAAGCATGACCAACTTTGCACTAAATTCTCCAAGAGATATAGATAGATTTGTGAATCAATATGACGACCAAATGCGGGCATTGGGCTTTAGAGTAAACTTCATGCCAACGGGTTTTGATAACTTCGCATCGGCAGCAGACCCAATACGAACATCTATTTTGGTAAACCTAGCTATATTCTCTTTCGTGGCTGTTTTGATTTTTACTATGGTGGTTTTTGTGTATTTGAAGCAATGGCGCAAGGCAGTTGCTGTTTCACGTGCTTTAGGCTCGCCAGCCAAAAAATCGCTTCGTCAGCTTTTCACACCTGTGTTTTTAATTTGGACACCCGCAATAATTTTGGGTGCGCTGTTCGCTTGGTTCTTTGCGGTATATCAATCCCGTGATGCGTTAAGCAGTCTTGAAGAATTTGTTGTAGAAGACACAGTAGAGATAACCGCAGATGTTGCTGCAGGGCTGGTCAACGAGATGATTTGGGGAGCAGAACAAAGGGTTGTGGAATTTGAAATGTTAGACCGAAGTGTGGCAGAACCGCTTATTTATGCAGGCTCTATTTTGGTAATTAGCTTTGGCGGCATGATAGCGGCTGGTTTTTATATGGCTAAAAAGCCAGTTTTAGAGCAGTTGCAAGGCGGAGCAACAAAAAAACGCCGCAAGAAAAAAACTGTTGCCCCAGATGATGGGACAGTATACGGCTTTGCGGTAAAAGACACGGACCTCGATTTGTCACCACTGAAAACAACCAAAAATGCAGCACGCTCTGCCTTTTTTAGGCATATAGGCAAGCACATCATGCGAAGTCCAGTGAAATCAGGCTTGGTTGCTGTTATTGCAATGTTTTTCGTTGTTTCTTTGGGCTGGCTTAACCACACAATAGAGTTTACAGAAAATGAGATTGAAAGACTTTGGAATACTACTGTTGTCGAAGCTGAGTTGTTGCTTGGTTTGGATGAAGAGGAAGTTGTACGCTTACGTTTAGATTGGGCGGATTGGTTTGGTGTTGCCCATGCACCAATTTCAAGCACAACTTTAATGCATTATTTAGCATCAGGATTTTTTAACGAATGGTATTTGGAAGCTCTGTGGCATTACGGGCAAATAAGCACAGAGGAGTTTGCAAGGCAGTTTAACTTCCAATGGAACAGACCCGACATGGTCGTTGGTGTAACCAGCCTTCAAGGTTTTATACGGGAAAACACACGCACAGACCGTGATGACGCAATAGGGACACTGGGCGAAACTATTGAAATTGAATTTTTGGATGGTTTTGGACCGGAAGATTTTGATTTTACGGACGCTACTGCTCCTCTTGCTGTGCTGGTGCAAAGACGCTGGGCAGAATCGGCTGCAGAATTTGGCATAGAACTTTCCGAGCCGCTCTTTTTATCCGACCCATGGATGCAAGTTCAAGTTATAGGCATATTCGACCACGGGTTGCATCGTGCCATCAATAGATTTGAAGACGCAAGAAATGTATTTGTAACCCACTTACATGCTTTGGGCTACCACACATTTGGCTCTTCTCATTTTGCAGGATATGATGAAGATTACGCAGAAGACAGCGGACAGATGGGCGGCTTGTCGTACCTTACAGCAAGAGGATATATTAACCCTGCCAGAAATAGGGAATTATTCGGGCTTCGCCATCATATGGATGGCATATTGGCTCGCAACCAACTGTCGTATGGCGGTAGAATGCCTCTTGAAATGTTTATGACCGACCGTGAGCTATACAGCGTCATAGACCCATTGGAGCAAAACCTTGCACTTATGCGTATTTTGTACCCCATAACTATTGGTGTTGCCGCTGCATTATCAATAGGCTTGTCGCTTTTGATAATGCTGCAAAATGCCAGAAATGCCGCCTTAATGCGAATGCTTGGCAAACCAAATGCGAAAACGCAAATGTCGCTTGGCATAGAGCAGATTCTTGTAATTGTTGTTGGTGTTATTTTGGGTGTATTAGCTCTTATCGCAATAGGTGTACCAGCTCTTGACATAACCCCGTTATCGCTTGCCGCTATGTATTTTGTCGGTGCGATAGTAGGCTCCGCCATTGGTGCGTTTTTAATAAATAATAAAACCCCACTTGAACTTTTGCAAACGAAGGAATAGCACCAACTCAAAAAAGCGGCTATTAGCCGCTTTTTTGATGCCTATTGCACAAAATTAATTTTTAGTGTATAATGAGGCTACAATAATATAAAGAGGAGGATGGATGATGCCAACCAGAACAAAAGTTTCACAAATAAAGGCTTGGACAGAGGAACATTCCGCATATCTGAGCGAATCTGCCATTGATGCTGCAGAAACACATCTAACTTTTGCAGAAGCAAAAGAAAAGGGATTTATCACCGAAAACGATATAGAAAGCAAATACACAGTTGCACGAGAAAAGCATATAGAAATAACCTTATCATACATAAAAGCCAAGCCAAAAACGCTTATGAAGCGTTAAAAAGACTTATTATAAACCCTGTTAAATAAGGGAGCATAAAAGATGCACAAAAGAATTTTGGATTGGGTCTTGAACAAAGCCAAGCAAACAGGTCGTATTATTTTGTACGGCCTATTTGCAGCAATTTGGGCTTATTTGTATTACTGGATGACTTTTTCATACATGTATGAGATGGTAGAGCAAGGTCTTGTTCTTGAAGCCTATTTGTACAATTTGTTTGCTATAATGATTGTACTGTTCTTTGATTGGCTGGTCAAAAAATTCATGTTTGCACGTAAGTATTTAAGCAAAAATATTTTTACGAGGATTGTACGATTTTTAGTTTTGCCAAAATCGGGTTTGGTTTCTTTTAAATCTGGGTTATATTTGTTTTATGTTTTTATGCTGCTGTATTCAATGTTGCTCACCCACAGCCCATATTTGGAACCTACCACTACATTTGAGCAATACGTTGTTGCTATGGAATACGGTATAATAATTTTGTTAGCGATAGATATGTTTATAAAACAGCTGTCGTCGGATAACAATCGTATTTTGGAGCTGGAAGAAAGCGAGCGAATGTATGACGAAAAACAAAGACAAAAAGGTAAAAATAAGCCCAAATAGTGTTTGGCATTGATTTTTGCAATAATTCAAAAATCCCCTTTATATTTGGGGATTTTTTTATATGCAAAGTTTGCGATAAATATTTTTT
>WRBU01000079.1 GCA_009784355.1 Defluviitaleaceae bacterium | reverse complement strand
TTATTGTTATTATTAGTTACGTAGTTTAAATTGTGATACCATTTCACGGAGCATCTCTGCTTGGCTGGATAGCTCTTGGGAAGCAGAGGCGGACTCTTCGGCTGTTGCGGAGTTGTCTTGAACAACCTTGGAAATTTCGCCGACAGATGCGTTGATGTGGTTAATGCTTTCGGACTGCTCCAAAGCCATGTCTGCAATGGTGCTCGCAAGCTCTGCAATGGAACGGATGTCGCCAATAATAGTTGCAAATGCTTCGCCAACCTCGGCGGCAGACTTCATACCGCTTGCAACCGCAATGGTGTCCGCTTCAATAATGACTTCTGTGTCAGAAGCTGACTGCTGCGACTTGGTGGCAAGGGAGCGAACCTCGTCAGCAACAACGGAGAACGAACGCCCGTGTTCGCCAGCACGTGCCGCTTCAACAGAAGCGTTAAGAGCAAGAAGGTTGGTTTGGAAAGCAATGTCAGAAATTACGCTGATAATTTTTCCAATGCCTGCTGCAGATGCTTGAATTTCGTCCATGGTTCTTTGCATAGCTTCGACAGTTTCGCCGCCTCTGATGGCAAAATCTGCCGCACCTGTTGCTTTTTCGCTTGCATTTGTTGCATTGTCTGCTGACTCGCGGGTTTTTTCGTTAATTAGCGTCATGCTGGCTGTAAGCTCTTCAATAGCAGATGCTTGGCGGGCAGAGCCTTCTGCAAGATACATGCTGGACTGGGAAATTTGCTCAGCACCAGAAAGAACTTGGTAAGAAGCGGACTGAATTTCGCCCATGGTGTTATTTAAAGCGTCCAAGATGGTGTTAAGAGCTTCTTTGATTGGAGCGTAAGAACCAACATAATCACGGGTAATGGTCATTGTGTAGTCGCCGCCCGCCATGCGGGTTAATACGTCAGCAATTTCGCCGATATAGCTAATGGTCATTTCTTCTGTTTGGTTTAATGCGTCTTTAAGGTTTCCGAATGTGCCTTGATAGCTTTCCAAAATACGTGCTTCGGCAAAATTACCGTCGCTCATGTGAGTAAGAGATTTTTCCACTCTTTCAATGGGTTCGGAAACAGCTTCCATTAATTTGCCAAGATGCCCGACCATGCTAGACCAGTTGCCGCTGAATTTGGATGTGTCAACATTTGTGTCCAGTTTGCCTGCGGTTGCTTCTTGTGCAAGGCGGGAAACGGTGGCATAAAGCTCTTTAAGGGTGCCAGTAACAGATGACACGGTTTGGGGTAAAACAATCTTTTTGCCTGGCATAGGCGGAATCGCAGTTTCAAAGTTACCTTGGCTAATTTCTGTTACAGCATTAAGCAAAGCCATAACGTCATTAACTGATTGGTTTAACATATTGTTTATGCCCCCAGCAACGTCTGCAAAGGCGTTTTGATATTTGCTTGAGTCAATTCTGTATTCAATATCACCAGCTACGTTAAATTCGTGGTTGGCACGGGAAAGGTCGTCTGTTAGACCACGTATGGTATCAATGAGGATAAAAACGTCTTTTGAAAGTCCGCCGACTTCATCTTTGCCCACATTACGGTCTACATTAACATTAACATTACCATGCGAAACCTCTGAAACAATCACCCCAAGTTTTGCAACAGGCTTTGTAATAGAGTTTGTAATGGCAAGGGCAAATATTATTGCTATCACAGCACCAACACCAGCAATAACTAGAATTAAAGTGGTTTGGGTTGTCGCATAAGAAGTTAAGTTTTCCGAAACATCGCCCATAAAGTTTGTGGAAAGTGCAATTATATAGTTAAGAGATACATAGGCATCGTCAAGCAAAGAGGCGGTAGCTATTGTAAGTGCGATAGAATCTTCAATTCTTCCCGCACGTGCCAAGGATATATTTGCCTCAAGCTGGTTAAAGAAGAGGTTGATTTGACGTACAAAATCGTCAATAACTGTATGACGTTGTGCAATGGTTTCCAGAGAAGCTGTGTTATAGTTGTCCATAGACCAGCGGTATTCGACAATAAGTCGGTCAATGTTTTGGCGTAGCTGGTTAAAGGCAGCCTCTTGCGCAGTTATTGCAGCTTGGTCTGGCACAGGCAGTCCGCCGTACATTGATATGCGGTTGATAATACGTCGGGAGTCCATTACTTCACGCTCTATTGCACGGGCAAGAGCATAACGCTCGAAAGGACCGTCAATAACATAAGTAGCCTCGTCCCTAACTGTATTGACTGAAATAACGGAAAACACGATGACAACGGCAAGGACGGCAATTAAAAAACCAAAGCCAATTATCAGTTTGCTTCTGATTTTGAGATTCTTAAGCATTTTTATTCTCCTTTTATAGTGTGAAATTATTTTCTTTTGGCAGGCTGGACACCCACGTCTTTAACAACATTATATCATATTTTGTCTTAATGTCAATGCCGTATTCAAAAAAATTTCGTTAATTTTTAGAAACCTGCTTTGTTTGTTGTTCGTCATGGCGGAGCTATTTTTTCCGCCATATCTCAAAGCAGGGCTTGCCTGATACTAATTCCAATTTAATACATGGAGTGCCGACTGAGCCCCAAACGCAAGGCGTTTGGGAATAGCGAAGGAGAGCAGTCCATGATTTTAAATGGAATTAGTATGACTAGCCACCCAACACAGAAAAACCACTCACTATATCACAAACTTCCTCTAAAATATCATATGGTAGCTTTTCGATAAATTCGGCATTGCGTTTTGTTAGGTCTAATGCTTTTACTTGGTCTGTCATTATAACGCTTGTGGTTTTTGTTCTGTTGTCTAATTTGGGTTGCATTGGTACATCTCTGTCTGTGTTTGTTATAGGGCATACCAAAGCAACGCCACGAGCAAAATTGTTGTATGTGGTGTTGCTTACTACAACAGCAGGACGGCGACCCTGTTGTTCGTGTCCTTTTGTTGGGTCAAAGTCCATTTTGATAATGTCGCCTTGTTTTGGGTTATACGCCAATTAAAACACCTCTCTGCCTACGGGTTCGCCTGTGTCGCATTCTTCGGTTTTATAGTCGCCGTGATAGTATTTTAACCGCTCTTTTAGGGGTATGCTTTTGTGTTTTTTGGCTCGTGGCTGGAATGGAATTGCGCCCTCTAAAATAGATTGTCTAAAAAACATATTTATTGCTGTGCTAATGTTCATTCCCATATCTTCAAATAGGACTTCAACCTCACGCTTTACGTTTTCGTCAACTCTCACGCTTATGGTTGTTGTTTGTGGTTTTTCCATAATAACACCTCCAAATACCATTGCGGGTAATATTCGTCATCATGCCAGTTGTATGAATTATTTTCGATGTATTGCCAAATGCGGAGATAGTCCCTTTCGTCCCGCACAACATGCTCGTGAAAACCCTTTTGCCAAATGGGCGTGTCCGACGGGCGACCAGTGGTCGCCCCTACGAGTTTTGTCACGTATCCTTTCATTTGTTGTATTGCACGTGAAACCGTAGGGGCGTGCATTGCACGCCCGCCTGCGCTTGCATCATGTATGGACAACAATAAATGCACATGATTTGGCATGATGACATAACAATCTACCGAAACATGTGGGTATTTTTCGGAGATTTGATTTATTGAATTTTCGATGATTTTACCAATGGGCGATAAGTGCGGGCGGGCAATGCCCGCCCCTACGGCTATTTTGCCGAAAATGTGCTTGCGGTTATGTGAACATATCGTTACGAAGTACGCTCCTGCTTGGCTGTAGTCGTATTCTGGTATTCTGTTTGATTTGCGGCTACGATAATCCATACACGCTCTTAAATTTATTTTGCAAATAATCGCAATAATAATCCGCATTTAATTGCTCGCCGTTCATTTTTTCCATTAACTGCTCTGGGGTGAACTTTGAGCCGTGGGTGTGGATTTTTTCGTTAAGCCATTTGGTGATGGCTGCAAAGTCGCCTTTGGCTATTAATGCGTCCACGTCCATTTCTTCGCGGATATATGCTAAAAATTGTGCCGCATACGCACTGCCAAGTGCATAAGTTGGGAAATAGCCGAAATAGCCCCAAGACCAATGTATGTCTTGCAACACGCCCAAAGCATCTGTCGGCGGGGTTATGCCCAAATATTCCTCGTACTTTTTGTTCCACAAAGCGGGCAAATCTTTAACCTCTACCTCGCTGTTAAACAACATACGCTCTATTTCATAGCGTATCATAATGTGAAGGGAGTAAGTAAGTTCGTCTGCTTCAACACGGATTAGGGATGGTTTTGCCACATTCGCTGCCATATAAAATTGTTCTGGGGTGATATTTGCAAAGTCTTGCGGCAAATAGCCTTTTAATTCTTCTGTAATATATTGCCAAAATTCACGGCTACGCCCAATGCAGTTTTCATAAAAACGGCTTTGGCTTTCATGGATGCCCATAGAAACGCCGCGGGAAAGGTTTGTGTCGGCAATGTCATCACCCATGGACTGCTCGTAAATAGCATGTCCGCATTCATGCAAAATACTGTAAAAACTGCTTGCAAAGTCATTTTCGTCATAACGGGTGGTTATGCGTACATCTGTGCGGTGGCTGCCCGAACAAAACGGATGGGTGGTGTGGGTAATATAGCCACGGTCAAGGTCGTATCCAATCTTTTTGGCAATAAATTCTGCTTGGCTTTTTTGTATTTCGGTTGGCACGTGGCTATGCATAAAGCTATTGTCAAATTGCTTGCCGCTATCCACAATTTGCTTTAACAAAGGCACAATGGTTGCACGCAGTTTTGCAAAAAACTCGTCGTAAATTTCCATAGTCATGCCTTCTTCATAATCATCCAGCAACATGTCGTATATAGGCTTGTTTTCGGTGTTTCTATGCCCCACCATTTCCTTTGTTTTTGCCACAATTTGCTCTAAAAATGGGGCAAAATACTCAAAGTCGTTGTCCTCACGGGCCTTTTCCCATGCTTGGTTGCCCTTTGCAATAAGCTCATTATACTCTTTTACAAGCTCGGCAGGCATAAGGGTGTTTTGATCGTAAGACTTTTTTGCAAGGCGGTATTGTGCCGCTACTATATCATCCAGCTTGTCCTTGTGAGGCGCCAATGCTTCAAGCAAGCCCTTCATGCGCTCGCCCGTCCCCATTTCAAACACTTTTTTGCTAAAAAATCCGTTGCGCTTTGCCCTTTGTGCAATGCTTGCCTTTGGGGCTACTGTGTTTGCGTCAAAGCTGGCAATAGACATCATTTGGCGGTACATGCGGATTTCGTCCAGAAGTTCTTGAAAATCTTTAACAATTTGCTCCATGAGAAGTTCCTCCAAAACATTTTTACTTTATTATATCACACGTTGTTTTAATGTGCAAAAAAATTTTGGAAAAATTGCACATATCACGCATAGAAGAGCCAGCGGCGGGGCAATAATATTTCATGGAGGTGTTTACACAAAATGGCAGAAAAACCAAAAAACGTAAAACACAAAAGAGGCAAGGGCTTTTATGTTGCGATGTACAGCAGTCTTGGCGGGCTTTTGGTGCTGGCGGTGGCTATTGGGTATTATAGCCTGCTGGGACCGGGCGCATCAGATGACCAAGACGTGTTTAACATAGCAGAAATAAGCCTGCCCGTAAGCGGCACGCATGACGTGCCTGTGGTGCAAGTGCCGCCGCAAACCACACCAGCACAACAAAGGGATGAAGACGGCACAGTGACAAACCAACCAAATATCCAAAATGTGCCGCCGGAGCAAACCACACCAAACGAGGAAGCTCGTCAGCCAGATGCGCCGCCGCAAACCCAGCCGGAGGAGCAAGACGAACCAACCTTCGCGCCTTACGAGGTTTTTGAGCCGCAAGGCCCAAGTTTTTCGCTGTTTACGGCAAATGACGACATGCATTGGCCGTTACTTGGCGACATTGTGATGGATTTTAGCATTGATGCCCACATTTGGGACATAACAATGGACCAATGGCGCACAAATGACTCAATTTCTATTCGTGCAAATTCTGGCGACGCTGTGCGTGCAGCGGCTGACGGCATAGTGCATGAAGTAACCCAAACCGCCCGCCACGGGCAAACCGTAGTAATAGACCATGGCAATGGCTGGCTTACTACATACAAACAGCTGGCTGATGACGTAGCTATTGCTGTTGGTGATGTAGTAAACCGCGGGCAAATTATAGGCAGTGTTGGCAGCCCAAG
>WRBU01000078.1 GCA_009784355.1 Defluviitaleaceae bacterium | reverse complement strand
AATGGGTAGGATAATTTCGATAGCAAACCAAAAAGGCGGGGTCGGTAAGACCACTACGGCAATAAATCTTTCTGCGGCTTTGGCGCAGGCGGGCAAAAAAGTGCTGGTTATTGACTTTGACCCACAAGCAAACACTACAAGTGGGCTTGGGCATGACAAAAATAACCTTCCTGCCTCTGTCTATGAGCTGTTGCTTGGTGAAAAAAGAACAGACGAAGCCATTTTAAAAACCATGATAGACGGTCTTTTTATCATTCCTGCAAAAGTACAGCTTGCAGGGGCGGAAATTGAGCTCATTGACTATCCCGAGCGGGAATATATCCTAAAACGCATTTTGGTTGACCTCAAATATATTTATGATTTTATTTTGATAGACTGCCCGCCGTCGTTAAATATCTTGACTGTAAATGCCCTTTCTGCTTCCGACACAGTTTTGGTGCCTATACAATGTGAATACTTTGCTTTGGAAGGCTTAAGTCAGTTGATGTACACCATTGGGCTTGTTCAAAAGCGACTTAATAAGCGGCTACAGCTAGAAGGCGTTGTCTTCACCATGTATGACCCACGTACGAACCTTTCTGCTCAGGTTGTGGCAGAGGTTAAAGGGCATCTAGCAGACAGTGTGTACAATAGCGTGATACCAAGAAGCGTGCGGTTAAGCGAAGCACCAAGCCACGGCTTGCCTATTCAACTGTATGATGCAAAATCAAAAGGCAGTGAAGCATACAAGGCTTTGGCAAAAGAAGTTATCGACAAGAAGGTTATAGGGGGATAGTGCTATGAAAAAAGGTCTAACAAAAGGATTAGGAAAAGGCTTGGACGCACTTATTAAATACAGCAGTGAAAGCACGGAGTCAAATATAGAAATTATTGAGGCAGATATTGCGTCGGTTTTTCCTAACAAAGACCAACCCCGCAAATTTTTTAAAACCCCAGAAATTGAAGAACTGTCAGCATCTATTAAAGAATTTGGCATTATACAACCTCTTGTTGTAAAACGAAACGATAACGACACATATACTATTATTGCAGGCGAAAGACGCTTTCGTGCCGCAAAACAGGCTGGACTTGAAACGGTGCCTGTTATTGTGCGTGACTACAGCGACCTAGAGATTTTAGGCATTGCCCTTATAGAAAATATCCAACGTGAAGACCTTAACCCCATTGAAGAGGCAATGTGCTATAAGCGGCTTAACGAAGAATTTGGCATGATTCAAGAAGAAATTGCGAAAAAAATCGGCAAAAGCCGTAGTCATATATCAAATTGCATACGTGTTTTAAAGTTGGATGACGTTGTGCTTGAGCTAATTTCATCAGAAAAATTGACCATGGGACACGCAAAGGCAATTTTGTCCGCAGATGACAAAGAAACACAAGTGTATTTTGCCCAAAAAATGCTTGAAGAAGGCATGAATGTGCGTCAGGCAGAGGAATTTGTGCGTAATTACAACACGGAAGAAACTGCCGTTGAAACAGAAAAAAAGGCAACCCCTAAAAAGGCCGCCAAAGAAATTTATGTAAATTATCAAGTAGATTTGCGTGGAGTTTTGGGAACTAGGGTAAATATTAAAGACACCAAAACCGACGGCAGCAGCGGAAAAATTGAGATTAATTATTTTTCGCAGGAAGATTTGCAACGTATTGTTGACATCATTAAAAACCGACGCTAGGCAATCTTTCTTTCAGAAAGCCGATTTTTAACAAGATTTATTGCAATATAAACGGGGGGTATCAACACAACTACCATTGACGCAACCATTTCTGTAAACATATATATTGCGTTGTACGCCATGGTATACGGTAGCACGCTCCATCCATCCCATGCCCATTGGTAAAAGAAAAAATAGCCGGATAAAGAGCTAAAAAACCACCTGCCTACAACCCCAACAGCAAAGCCAATAAGCATTCCATGTTTTTTGCCATGAAAAAACCCAGCCAGACCTAATGCACCAAAAGCCAAAGGATAATCCAAAATTAGTTGAATGGGATGAACAATAAAGGGGTTATTTGTTAGTTGTAGCAAGCCAAAAGTTACAGCAGAAACCAGCCCGACTTTTGGGCCAAAGCAAATGCCGATAAATGAAACAAAAAACATACTCATTGGCGTAACAGAGCCGCTCATTGGGAATTGATACACACGAAAATACGATAAAATGTATGCAATGGCAAGCATTATTCCCGCATATGCAAGCACTTTTGGCGTAAACCTAACTTTTTGTGTTAAACTCATAAAAAACCTCCTAAAATGGGCTAGAAGGCAAAGAAAAAACGCTTCCCTTCGTCGGTATTACCCGCATCAGGTATTAAGGGTATTTCTCAGCCCTGCATTTGCAAAGCACCCCTAGCCAAATATTATATTGTAACTATTATATATCAAAAAATTACCATTGTCAATATAAAGGTTGTGAAAGAATTGTATAAATTAATTGCCAGTGATGTAGACGGCACACTGCTTGCTCACTACCTCACCATGCATCCAGACAATAAGCCCGCCATTGCAAAGGCTTTGCAAAAGGGCGTTTTGTTTTGTTTGTGCTCTGGGCGGTCTTACAAAAGTCTTAAAACAATACATAGTATGTTAGAACTGCCTAAAAATGGATACATTATAGCCTTTAACGGCGGTGTCGTTTATGACGTGCAGTCTGAAACTGTTATTTATGAGGAATTTTTAGGGTTGACGCTTGGGATTGAGGTCATAAAATTTTTTAAATCCCGCCCACGAGAAGCAGAAATGTTTGTTTATGTGGATTTTGAAAGTGTGCTGGTCGAAGAACACACCAATGCTACCGACGCATATTCAAAAATTTCTGAAATATCAATGAAAGCCTACGACGACATTGTTAGTGAGGCAGCAAGAAGCGGCAATATTATCAAAATAATTTTTATGGCTCAAAATAGCGTGTTACAAAAACTTAAATGCGAATTGGATAACGAATTTGGCAAAGTGGCAGATATATCTTTTTCTTCCGAGTATTTGCTGGAAGTCGGGTCGATAAGTTGCAGTAAGGGCAATGCCTTGCAGTGGTTGTGTAATAAATTGAATATTGACATTGCGCACACCATTGCTATGGGCGATAATTATAACGATATAAGCATGATAAAAACAGCGGGACTTGGAATTGCCGTGGCAAATGCCGTCCATGACTTAAAGTTTATGGCTGGATATACCACCGAAAAAACATCCGCCGAAGGTGCTGTGGCAGAGGCTATCGGCAAATTTGTGTTGTAATATTGATTTTAACCAAGATTAGTATAAGCCAGCAAGAAGGTGCAAAATGACTAATGCTTACCAAATATTAGAATGTGTTCTGCTTGAAATTGAGGAAAATATTAAAAATAAAATTAATGCCGCAAGCCTCGCAAAGTCTGCAGCAATGTCTTCCGTTCATTTGCAAAGGCTTTTTCGTCTTGCTTTTGAACAGCCAATAGCAAGCTATATTCGCTCGCGCAAATTAGCCGCAAGTCTGGAAAGTTTGTTAAAGACAAATTTTAGAGTGGTTGATATTGCCGAAGAATACGGCTTTGATTATGAGAGGTCTTATATTCGGGCTTTTAAACGTGAGTTTGGTTTTACGCCAAGCGAAGTGCGCTTAAGCGGACGCATTTTAAAAATTGTGCCGCCATTACAGCTTATTGAAAAAAATAAGATGGGAGATGGCTTGTTTTTTGGTTCGGAGCTTGTTATGGTTCCTACTTTTGACGTGGTTGGAAGGCTTCACAAAGTACCCTTTGCTCAATCCATTGAAATGGCACCAAGGGTTGCAAAAGATTTTTGGGATAACGACCGAGAGACAATAGAAAATAGGATGGGCGACGATATTTATATCGGGCTAACATATTATCCCGAACAAATTACTGATTTTTCATACTACTTACCCTCTGTTCCTGTAACTAACTTGAAAAATATTCCTGAAAAATTACACACATATACTTTCGCCGCCTCGCTTTGTGCCAAATTTCACTATATTGGTCAACATCATTATTTAGAGTTAAATGAAAATGTAGCCAAAGAAATGTATCAAGCCATAGGAGAGTACCACAACAGCAAAGACGCTGTATACTCACTAATAAACCGCAGAGAGCATTTTGAAAGAATAGATAAAAATGACTATGACGGCGTTTTTTGTAAGATGGAGTGGTTTACGCCTGTGATAAAAAAATAAAAGATGATTAAAATTGTCCACTGCACTCCCTGATTTTGTGCTATTATTAGGGAGTATTTTTATACGAGAATTGCATTAAAGGAGTTGGCATTATGAATAAAGTAATACTTCAAGCCCATGACCTATTCAAAACAGCGGACTTTGACTACGCTATATGCGGCGGCTTTGCTCTTGATATGTTTGCGGGCAAAGAAATTCGTGAACATGGGGATTTTGACATTTTAGTGTTTAAAGAAGATAAACGACGAGCAATACAATTTTTGCTGGACAAAGGTTGGACTGTTTTTGGCAGATTTATGGAAGCAGGGTCGGTATGGCAATTTTTGTTTTACAAAATAGAAGACATCACAGACAGCTTTTGGGACGATTGTGAAAATGTGTGGGCAATAAAGCCCGGACGCTTATTAGATGTTCTTCAAAAAATTGACCGTTTGCAAGGAGAAGTTTACACGTATAAATCCCGAAAGTGGCTGGTAGAAGACGATATTGAATTTATTGAACTTGCCTTTGACGCAAGAGAGGGCGGCGATTATGTAGTGCAAAAAACCCCAAGAATAGCCCTTTCGTTAGATAAAGCTATTTTGCATTGTGAAGATATACCCTATCTTGCACCAGAGGTTATACTGTTTTATAAATCTGATAAATATTCTTCCGAAAGCGCGTATGCAAAGCCTCGAACAGAAGCCGACTTTAAAGCGATTATGACGCTAATTTCCGAAGAAAGCAAAAAGTGGCTGTTCGACGCTATAAACACCGCTTACCCTGATGGATATGACTGGCTTACAAGCCTTAAGGAGTTTGAGAAATGAATAAATTAATGCTTCAAGCGAATGAGCTTTTCAAAAATTGCGGTTTTCCGTACTATGTATGCGGAGGTTTTGCCCTTGACTTATTTGCGGGCAAAACCTTGCGTGCGCACAGCGATTTGGATATATCCATATTCCATGAAAACAAAAGAGATGTGGTTGCCCTTTTGCAAAATGATGGTTGGAATGTATACAAAAGGGTTATTCAAGCAGGGGTTATAGACGGGCTTACGCCAATAATTGACCAAAATGACAGCAAGTTGGATGAAATTTGGGTCATATGGGCGATGAAGTCTGGAAGTCATGTGATACCCAAGGTAAGGGAAGGCGAAGCAGACCTTTTTGACTATGAAATATTACGCTCCAACCAAACAGATTTTAATTTTATTGAAATAGTTTTAGACCACAAAGAAGAAAATAATTTTGTATTCCGTAAAAACAAAAATATTGCAAGAGAGCTTGATAAGGCGATATTATTTAAAAACGATATACCCTTCATGGCTCCAGAGCTGGTGTTGTTTTTAAAATCTCCGCAACCATATTTTACACATGAATTTCACAAAGAAAAAACACCCATAGATTTTAAAGCAATAATACCGCTGTTGTCGGAAGAAAGTAGAAAATGGCTTATAAATGCCTTAAATGCGGCTTATCCTGATGGATACGCATGGCTTGATGACTTACTTGAGATTTAGCGATGAGGGTAAAATGATAACATTGCGACCCATAACATGGGATAATTACATGGATGTTTTGAAATTACAAGTTGCCGAGAGCCAAAAAGGCTTTGTTGCTTCTAATTCGGAAAGTCTTGCAGAAGCCTATTTGGATATGGTGGATGCTGACGGCGACCCGTTTATTACCCTAGCAATATATAACGGTGAGGAAGCGGTGGGCTTTATTATGTCTGCCAGAGATGATGACCACGACTATGAAAACGATACAGAGCCCTGTTATTTTATCAACCGTTTTATGGTTGACGAGGAATTTCAGGGGCGTGGGTTTGGCAAGGCTGCCATGGAGCAATTTGTGCAATACCTCAAAAGCACTTGGCCCAGAGGTGAAGCTGTTCACCTTTATTTGGGCTATAAAGAAAGCAACCATGCCGCCCGCAAATTTTACACTGGTCTTGGCTTTGCCGAAACTGGCGAAATTAAATATGGTGATGAACTTGTT